>NZ_WTEW01000025.1:0-34200 GCF_009795865.1 Gilliamella sp. Pas-s27 | reverse complement strand
GTTTAATTAACTCAACATTTCGTCGCTTTACTTCGCTGTCTCAAGGGTTGCGTATACTACGCCAACCTTTTTTATTCGTCAAGATCTTTTTTTAAAATTTTTGACCTTGTTCACTGACCTTATTCGCCGCCTGCTTTATGCTGACTGCGTGTCAGTGGGTGCGCATTATAGGACCTTAAAAAAATCATGCAAGCGATTATTGCAATTTTATTTCTGTTTGTGCTTTTTTTGCACATGCTGTATTGAAAATAAACTAATTCTATACAAATTTTCTTTTTTATTATTTATTATGTCAATTATGTCATGTCTGCTTCAGTCCAACTTTTTATTTTAGGATGGATTTTTCATATGCCTTTTACTTTCGCACATCCTGCAATTGTTTTACCTTTTTATAAAAAAACTAAGTTTTTTTCCATGACAACCTTAATTATAGGTAGCATGTCCCCTGACTTTGAATATTTTCTTAGAATGAAAATAAAAAGTGATATGAGCCATACTTTACTTGGTATTTTTTATTTTGATCTGCCAATAACATTAATTGTTGCTTTTATCTTTCACTCCATTATTCGTAATGAATTAATCAAGAATTTGCCTCATTTCCTTTATAAACGATTTGCTCATTATCTAACGCTGAACTGGAAGCAATATTGCTTGCATCATTGGTTTATTGTCTTAACATCTGCACTAATAGGCATATTGTCACATATTGGTTGGGACAGTTTTACTCACTTAACTGGCTTTTTTGTAAAACACCTTCCTTTTTTGCAACAACCAATTTCACTAAAAAATACAGATATTCCTATCTACCAATTACTACAACATGGAAGCACTTTGGTAGGAATGAGTTTAATATGCATCTTTATTCTTAGATTACCAATCATGATTGATAAGAAAAATACGATTAGTTTTCTATATTGGGGATTGGTGATGATGATCGTTATAAGTTGTTTTTCTCTTTTTTTCACCAAGACCATTCATACTTTTGGCCAAAATGTAGTGAACTTTATTAATGCACTATTTTTGGGATTAATATTAGCACCACCTATCATGAGAATTACACGGCGTTTATTTTAAACGCCGTATTAGGATAGTATTATTTTAGAAAGTTATGATTTTTCTTTTATTTTATTGGGTAAATCAGCCAAACTATCAATAACCCAATCAGCTTGTTCTAATGCTTCTTCTGTTATGGTATCGCCCGTTTTTACTAACACAGTTTTTTTAACGCCAGCTTTTTTACCCGACAATAAGTCAGACACTCTATCTCCAACCATATAGGAATTAGCAATATCAATTTTTAGTTCTTTAGCTGCTGTTTGAATCATACCCGGACTTGGTTTGCGGCATTCACAATTATCAATTAGCGGATCATGTGGACAATAATAGATGCCATCTAAATCAACACCACGATCTTGTAATGACCAATCCATCCATTCAGTCAATGTATGAAATTGTTCTTCAGTAAATATATTTCTGGCAATCCCCGATTGATTGGTTGTAATGACTAATAAAAAGCCCATTTTCTTGAGCTCTTGCATCGCCTCAATCACACCATCAATAAAGTGGAATTTATCAATTGTATGTACATAATTATAATCTATATTAATAGTACCATCTCGATCTAAAAAAATAGCGGGCTTCATATTTACTTTTTTTCCTTTTAACTTTAGGTATTACTCTAATTCATATAGCATATTATTGATTGACTTAGATGTCTAGACGTCTTAATATTCATCCATTCATCTTTTGCCTTTATATATTATGATAAAATTACAACATATTTCGAAAATATTTGAACATAATAAAACCCCTATTCATGCATTAAAAGACATCACTATACATGTTCCACAAGGAAAGATTTATGGTGTTATTGGTAAATCAGGGGCAGGAAAGAGCACTCTTATCCGTTGTGTTAACTTACTTGAAAAACCAACTAGTGGTAAAATATTTTTTGATAATCAAGAAATCACTCACCTATCAAACAGAAAGCTAATTGAAGTACGTCGAAAGATTAGTATGATTTTTCAACATTTTAATCTACTTTCCTCACGCACTGTTTTTGATAATATCGCTTTTCCACTAGAGCTCAATAAAACCCCTAAAGCCAAAATCAAACAAAAGGTTAACGAGCTTATTGAATTAGTTGGATTGACTGAAAAGGCAAATGTTTACCCTGCTAATTTATCAGGTGGGCAAAAACAGCGCGTTGCGATTGCAAGAGCTTTAGCTAGTGACCCCAAAGTGCTCTTATGCGACGAAGCAACTAGCGCACTCGATCCCGAAACAACCCGTTCTATTTTGAAATTATTGAAAGATATTAATCAAAAATTAGGGCTTACTATTTTACTAATTACGCACGAAATGGACGTAGTAAAACAGATTTGCGATCAAGTCGCGGTTATCAGTAATGGCGAATTAGTGGAGCAATCATCGGTCGGCGAAATTTTTTCCCACGCTAAAACCGATATTGCAAGACAGTTTATACAATCAACTTTACACCTAAATATCCCTGACGATTATTTAGCAAGATTATCTCAAAACCCTAAAGAGGGCCTTAATCCTCTGGTTCGCTTAGAATTCACGGGCGTTTCGGTTGATTTACCTTTGTTATCACAAATTGCCAAAGAATTTAGTATCGAAAGTAACATTATTAGCGCGCAAATGGATTATGCTGGTGGTGTTAAATTTGGTTTAATGCTAGCCCAAATGGATGGTAATCCTAAAAGTATTTCGTCGGCAATCCAGTTTTTGGAAAACAATAATACCAAAGTAGAGGTACTAGGTTATGTTTGATTTTATTCCCTCTTTTAAACCTTTCGAATCTTTATTTCGATACTTAGCTCAATATAATTTTTGGAGCGATTTTGTTGCATTTTGTTCATCAATTAAAGGGCTAAATGGACCGGTATTATTCAAAATAGCAGAAGCAACCGATGATACCATTTATATGATTTTTTTATCTGGTTTTTATGGAACATTAATTGGCTTACCGTTAGGTATCATGTTATATATAACTCGAAAAGGAAATATACTTGGAAATCATATAATACATAACATTCTTTCTTTTGTAATAAATGTATTCCGCTCAATTCCTTTTATTATATTAATTGTCTGGATTCAACCATTTACAATGGAAATAATGGAAATTTTAACAGGTAAAGGGACTTATCTTGGTAGGGAAGGAGCTATTGTACCACTGAGCATAGGTGTTGCCCCTTTAATTGCCAAAATGATTGAAAATGCACTACTTGATCTGCCAAAAGGATTAATTGAAGCTGCTCGCTCTATGGGCGCTACACCGTTACAAATTATCTACAAAGTTTTATTACCAGAGTCATTACCTGTAATTGTTAATAGCATGACGATCTCGTTAATAACGCTAACAGGTTATATTGCCATGGCTGGAGCCGTAGGAGCAGGAGGCCTTGGTGATCTAGCGAAACGATTCGGGTATGAAGGTCACAACTATGATATGATGAATATATTTTTAGTGATATTGGTTATTATTGTCTTTATTATTCAATTTATTGGCAATAAAATTGTTAAATACGTGTCTCATCAATAAATTTGGAGAAAATTATGTCAATCAAAAAGTTAGCACTTATCACCACATTAGTGAGTGCATTTTTTTTAACGGGTTGTGACAATAACAAACCAACCGATAAAACTCAAGTTAGTGCTCTTAAAGTTGGTGTTATTTCAGGACCAGAACAAGAAGTAGCTGAAGTTGCTAAACAACAAGCAAAAGATCTTTATAACTTAGATGTTGAACTTGTTACTTTTAGTGATTATGTTATACCTAATCAAGCATTAAATGATGGTTTAATTGATGTAAATGCTTTCCAACACAAGCCTTTTTTAGATGAACAAATCAAAGAACGCGGTTATAAATTATCTGTAGTTGGTAACTCATTTGTTTACCCTATTGCAAGTTATTCCAAAAAACTCAAACCAATTAATCAATCAGAAGAAACCGGTGAAGGCGTAAAAGTAACTTCACCGCGTGGTGAAACATTTTTTATTGCAGCCAATTCAACGATTGCCATTCCAAGTGATCCTACAAATTTAGGTCGAGCATTACTATTATTACAACACGAAGGAATGATTACGGTTGATAACGCAAAAGGTCTATTACCAACAGTTCTTGATATTACCAGCAATCCTTACAACTATAAGATTATTGAACTTGAAGCACCAATGTTGCCACGTTCACTAGATGATGCTCAAGTTGATCTAGCAATCATCAACAATGCATTTGCAGGACAAGTCAATTTAACACCAAGTAAAGATGGAATTTTTGTTGAAGACAAAGACTCGCCATATGTCAACATCATCGTTGCTCGTGAAAATAACAAAGATGATGAAAATGTCAAAAACTTTGTTAAATCTTACCAAACTGAGGCTGTAGCTGAAAAAGCAAATCAAATCTTTAATGGTGGTGCGATTCGCGGTTGGTAATAATAAGTAACAAAGATTTATTTACCTTAATATCGTCGGCTTAAGTTGACGATATTAACTTTGCTATCATATAGAAATAACAAGCTATAGAATAAATTCAATCAAATATGGATTATGACATATCAAATTAACCCCATCGGCATTATCCGCTCCCCCTATAGTGAAAAATTTGCTGTTCCAAGACAACCCAACTTAGTCAGTGCTGGGAAAGGGGAACTTCATTTGTTAGCACCTTATAACGATCCCATTAGTGTTAAAGGATTAGAACAGTTTTCTCACTTATGGTTATTATTTTTATTTCACCATATCGATCCAGAAAAATGGAGACTAACCGTTCGTCCACCGCGTTTAGGTGGTAACAAAACAATGGGCGTATTTGCTAGCCGATCACCATTTAGACCTAATCATATTGGTCTTTCAGCTGTTGAATTAAAAGATATCGTCATTGAAAACAAACAGATCATATTGAAATTAGGCAGCCTTGACTTAGTCGACGGCACACCAATTATTGATATTAAACCTTACCTACCTTATTGTGACAGCCATCCTGATGCCTTTGCAGGATATGCACAATCTATTCCCGATGAAAAATTAACCGTTGAATTTTCACAAAAAGCACAATTAATATTAGATTTACAAAAACAGAACTATCCTCAACTTACCGACCTAATTACCCAAGTGATATCTCAAGATCCAAGGCCTGCGTACAAACAAAACAATAGTCTCGAACAAACCTATGGAATCACACTGTACCATTTTAATATAAAATGGAAAATCACCAATAATCACGCCATTATTGAACATATTTATGAGGAAGATATAAACGGTAAGTAAAATTTTTAATTAGAGTAATGAATTGATTTATAAATATAATTCAAAACACACACAAAACGGTTAAAAAGGCTTGTTCATTACTACCCTTCACTTTCCCACTAAAATTATATGTATAATTTTAGTGGTTTTTTAGTGAAACATTAAAGATCAATGATAATTAACCTTATGCCTATTTCTTATTTCAGCAATATCGATAGAATCAAACAAATAATGCTTTCCGCAATAATCACAATGAATATCAATATTACCGCCATCTTCTTTCAGGATTTCATCAATTTCGTTAGTGGATAATGTCATTAAACTATCTTCACAACGTTGACGTGAACAACCACACTTAAAAGTAATATCATGTGTTTCAAAAAGACGCACTTCTTCTTGATTATATAAACGATATAAAATCTCATCGGTAGAAAGCTGTAGTAACTCGTCACCCGTAATTGTTTCAGTTAATGCGCTTAGATGCTCAAATGATTCAGCCGTATCATCATTAGCTGGCAAAATTTGCAATAAAATCCCTGCGGCCATTGGCTTATTATTGTGAACACCAGTTTTCACAAATAAACGGGTAGGAAGCTGCTCTGATTGCATAAAATAGTTTTCGATGCAACCAATAAGCGTATCTTTTTCTAACCCAACGATACCTTGATAGCGCTCGCCATTTTTAGGTGTAATAGTAATAACAATATAGCCATTACCCACCATATCTTTGAGTGTTGCATCATCAGCAATTTCACCATTAACTCGAGCAACTCCTCGTAGCTGTTGTTGATCATTACCGTTAACAACAGCTAACGATAACGCCCCATCACCTTGCAACTGAACCGCAATATCACCCTCAAATTTTAGTGTTGCAGTCAATAAACTGGTTACAACCAATAATTCACCAAGTAAATTTTGTACAGCAACAGGGTAAGTATGATTATCTAACACCGCTTGGTATGTTTGTTCAAGACGGGTAATTTCACCACGAATAGGATGATTATCAAATAAAAATCGATTTAAAGTATCCATATTAACTGTTGTCACCTTGTTGCCTATCATATTTAAATTTAATCAAATCACGCCGCTCCTTTTTATCTGGTCTTCTATCTGGATGAGGCATTGTCAATGCATTAAGTTTACGAGCTTGTGCTATTGCTTCACGTTTAGCAATACTATCTGAAGTTTCTTGATAAAGTTGCTGAGCTTCTGTGGCAGTTCTTCGTTGTTCACTGATGGCTAAAATTTGAATTGTTTTTTGATCCGAACCTTGACGAAGCGTTACAGTCGCACCAACTTCAACAATTTTACTTGGTTTAGTACGTTGACCGTTATAATGCACTTTACCGCCTTCAATCATTTCTCGGGCTAATGCTCGTGACTTATAAAACCTTGCGGTCCAAAGCCATTTATCTAATCGAACAAGAACCATTACATCCTCACACCACTTATTATCAAGCCTTTCACACTCAAAGACACATAATACCTTAAACATCTTAACCAGTTATATAAGAATACTTTTGTAAAAATCAATGTTCATGCTTAATAATATAATTATTGCCATCAGTAGAAAATACACCTGAAAAACTAAATGGCTGTAATTTGCCTTGTAAATTAACCGAATAATTCATAGCGGTTGGAGGCTGTTTTAGTAATTTCCAGTCTTCTAACAGTGAACTGGTTACACCATAAGCATTTAATTGCAAAGATAATGGTTCATTTTGTGATAAATCAACTTTTGTATTTGACTCGATCATCCCTCCACTCGTTAATGTACTAAACGTTAACAAAGCACGATTTTCAGCATCAAATTTTAAAACCATATCAGGATAACTAATATCAACTCGATTAAACGATCCTTTTTCAGATTTAAAAGAAGTCGATCCTGAAAAGAGACCTAATTTGTGATCTTTCGCTAAAACGACATCCGTACCCGAAACCTGAAAGTTATATAACGTGAAAGGAAAATCGCTATATTTTCTAATTATCAAACTTTGTAAAACGGTAAGTTTATCTATCTTGATACTTTTAAAAATACTCGGTAATGCCAACAGTTCCAGCTTTTCAGGAAGCTGATAATTAATATTTGATAATGTTAATTGCTCTAGATGTAAAGTGTTATCTTTCCACTTCCCAATAAAATTTATACCGCCTTTATTCCATTTTGCTAGTGCTTTTTTGATCTCCACTTCTTCATCATTAGATGATAATTGAATTAATACCGACGCAAACTTCTCATCATCCCAAACAACATGATCAGCATTAAAAACAAAAGCACTTTGATCAAAATGCCACTGCTCATCATAACTCAGATTAGTTGCTTCAACATTACCTTTTTCAATTAAAAAATTAGGCACCTGAATGCTACTTTCAAATATTGATAATTGCTTGATCGTCAAATTTGGCAGAATATGAGAATACCTATTCCAAAAATCATCATCAGTTGATTGCAAATTAATATTATATAGCTGTAGCTGATCGACATTTAAATGCTTATCAGCAAGTATTTTTAATTTACCAACAAAAAAACCATTATCAATATTAGCACCTAAATTAGTCACTGTCGTAATACCATCACAATGGAATCCTTGAATAAGCAATGATTTAATTGGAATTTGATTGACCGATACAGCTTGCGAGGTAAAATCAAATTGATATTTATCTTCCCCTGATAACGAACCCGTTGATAACGAAAATGGTTTAACACCACCATTTAGCTGTGTAAATGAAATCCTATCTTGCCCGCTATTAACTGAAATATTAACGGTTGAATCAACTAATTTTAGTGTATTTGTTGAAAAGCTATAATGGCTAAATTGACCATCTTTATCGACATGATTAATGGTACCATTAATGACAATAACATAATTAAAATGGTTTAATTGCCAGAGACGATTTTTATCCAATCCTATGACTAATGTTGGTACATGAACAACCTCTTGTCTATCATTTCTTACAATAACATTATCAAAAACTAATTCATAGAAATTTGAAAAAGAGTGACGAACACTACCGATTGAAATTGTATAAGAACTCAATTTGGATAATTGTTGACTAACTATTTTAGCTCCGAAGGAAGTTTGTATGGCAAAATAAGACAATAAAACCAAAAACCAAATAATGGTTAAGAAGATGATTATATAAAATCGTAATCGTCGCATAAATAAATGTAATTATTATAATAAACAGCTAATAATTACATTACGATAACCGATTTTAATCAAAATAGCATCTCATTTTAGGTATAAATGATTTGTTATTCAGCAAGTTTTGCAGTTAATATATAGGAATTCGCTATGAAATTTTTAAATAATCAATAAAACAATTCACTTTCCCTTTTTCTTTTAATTAAACTAAGGGATAGTTATTTTTATTTATTAAATAAGTAAAAACTGGAGATACCTCGATGAAACAAATCCCAATGACAGTAAAGGGAGCTGAACTATTACGTGCTGAACTAGAAGAGCTAAAAAATGTCAAAAGGCCACAAATCACAGCTGCCATTGCTGAAGCTAGAGCGCACGGCGATTTAAAAGAAAACGCTGAATATCACGCAGCCAGAGAGCAACAAGGTTTTTGTGAAGGTCGAATTCAAGAAATTGAAGGCAAATTATCACAAGCACAAATTATAGACATAACCAAAGTAAAAAACACTGGACGTATTATTTTTGGTGCTACGGTAACTGTCGTTAATATCGAAACTGACGAAGAAACAACCTATCGCATCGTTGGTGATGACGAAGCAGACTATAGACAAAACCTGATATCGGTCAACTCACCTATTGCTCGTGGGCTAATCGGCAAAGAAGATGGCGATACAGTACAAATCAAAACACCAGGTGGTGATGTCGAGTTTGATATTATTAAAGTTGAATATATCTAGTAAAGAACAACTTTAACAACAGATAAACCAACAGGGCAAATAGCCCTGTTATTTTTATTTAAGATTTAGGTAAAGTGATTTTTTTATCTTCACTTGGTCTAAAAATCGTGAAATTAGAACCTACCAATTGTACCGATAATGCTTTTGTTTCACGAATAATCGCATCGCAAATAAGCTTTTTAGTTTCGCGGTCTTCAGCAGAAACCTTAATTTTGATTAACTCATGAAAATTTAACGCATGATCAATTTCGGCAAGTACGCCTTCGGTAAATCCATTAGCACCAATCATCACAATAGGCTTTAAATGATGCGCTTCACTTTTTAAATACTGTTTTTGTTTATTCGATAAATTCATTAAATTTTTATCACATTAAGTTGCAATTTTGCTATTCTACCCTTATATATATTTGTAATCAATGAAGTGACCTCTTTACATTAAGGATTTATTCACTGTGAGTAACAAAAAACGCTCTGCTAGCTCGACACGTTGGCTCAATGAGCATTTTAAAGATCGCTTTGTGCAACAAGCACAAAAAAAAGGACTGCGATCCAGAGCATGGTTCAAACTAGAAGAAATTCAAAAAAGTGACAAACTATTCAAACCCGGAATAACCGTTGTTGATTTAGGTGCAGCACCGGGGGGATGGTCACAGTATGTTGCATCGCTGATTGGTAACAAAGGTCGTATTATTGCATGTGACTTACTGCCAATGGATCCAATTGTTGGGGTTGATTTTCTTCAAGGCGATTTTCGTGATGAAGCCGTTTTAAAAGCTTTACTTGAACGTGTTGGTAAAGAAAAAGTCCAAGTTGTCATGTCAGATATGGCACCGAACATGAGTGGACAGCCTGCCGTTGACATACCAAGAGCCATGTATTTAGTTGAACTCGCATTAGACATGTGTCGAGACGTACTTGCTCCAAACGGCAACTTTATTGTAAAAGTGTTTCAAGGTGAAGGATTCGAAGCATACCTAAAACAGGTAAGAGACATGTTCAAAACCGTCAAAATTCGCAAGCCAGAAGCATCACGCGCAAGGTCTCGAGAAGTTTATATTGTTGCAATGGGTATGAAGTAGCCAGTTGTACAATTTTGTAGTACCATACTTCGTTAAATTTAGTCGTAACTGTTAATTTTTATGAGAGGTTTTTCTTTTGAACGACATGGTGAAGAATTTACTGATCTGGGGAATTATCGCTGTAGTATTGATTGCGGGATTTAATCAATTCAGCTCAATTGCAAACAGTAACCCTCAAGTCAATTATACCCAATTTAATTCCGATATCACGAATGGCAAACTCCAAGAAGTGCATATTAAAGGGCGTGAAATTGTTGCTAAAACCAAAGAAAATAATGAGTATACTACTTATATTCCCTATATTGATGAAAAACTTATGGATGACCTATTGAGTAACAAAGTACCTGTCTATGGTAGTCCTGACGAAAGGCCAAACCTAATCGTTAGCATTCTTATCTCTTGGTTTCCTATTATTTTACTTATTGGTTTTTGGCTATTTATGATGCGCCAAATGCAAGGTGGTGGTAAAGGCGGACCGATGTCAGTGGGTAAAAGCAAAGCCAAAATGTTAACCCCAGATCAAGTTAAAACTAAATTTACCGACGTAGCAGGCAGTGAAGAAGCCAAACAAGAAGTAACTGAAGTGGTCGATTTTTTACGCGACCCAGGTAAATACCAAAAACTTGGTGGACGAATTCCAAAAGGGATCCTAATGGTAGGCCCTCCGGGCACAGGTAAGACCTTGCTAGCCAAAGCCATTGCTGGCGAAGCTAATGTTCCGTTTTTCAGCATGTCAGGTTCTGACTTTGTTGAAATGTTTGTTGGTGTCGGCGCATCGCGCGTGCGTGATTTATTTGAACAAGCTCGAAAACATTCACCATGCATTATTTTTATTGACGAAAT
Source organism: Gilliamella sp. Pas-s27 (assembly GCF_009795865.1). Classification (NCBI taxonomy): domain Bacteria; kingdom Pseudomonadati; phylum Pseudomonadota; class Gammaproteobacteria; order Orbales; family Orbaceae; genus Gilliamella; species Gilliamella sp. Pas-s27. Next base: position 23,124 of record NZ_WTEW01000025.1, on the reverse strand, counting down.
TGATGCCGTTGGTCGCAAACGTGGTGCAGGCTCAATGGGTGGGCACGACGAACGTGAACAAACATTAAACCAGATGCTGGTCGAAATGGATGGCTTTGAAACTAACAGTGGTATCATCATCATCGCAGCAACAAACCGCGTTGATATTTTAGATCCTGCATTATTACGACCAGGACGCTTTGATCGACAAGTTCAAATTGGCTTGCCTGACATGAAAGGGCGAGAACAAATTCTTGCGGTACATGCTCGCAAAGTACCACTTGGAACCGATGTTGACTTATCAGTCCTAGCACGAGGTACACCGGGCTATTCGGGTGCAGAACTAGCAAACTTAGTCAACGAAGCTGCCTTATTTGCCGCACGTCGTAATAAACGGCTTGTCACCATGGATGAATTTGAAGAAGCCAAAGATAAAATCAACATGGGCACCGAACGACGTTCGTTAAGCATGACTCAAGAACAACTTATATCAACCGCTTATCACGAAGCTGGGCACGCTATTATTGGTCACTTAATGCCAGATCATGACCCGATCCACAAAGTTACCATCATTCCACGTGGGCGCGCCCTTGGTGTGACGTTCTTTTTACCAGAAGGCGACCGTGTTAGTGAAAGTCGTGAAAAGCTCGAAGGCGACATTGCCACACTTTATGGTGGACGACTTGCTGAAGAACTTATTTATGGTGCAAACAAAATTTCAACAGGTGCATCAAATGACATTAAAGTAGCTACACAATATGCAAGAGCCATGGTTACACAGTGGGGCTTTTCGGACCGTTTAGGACCGCTGTTTTACGAAACAGACGACAACCAGTATGGACGACCAAAAGACATCTCTGACGAAACAGCTCGCATCATTGACGAAGAAGTCAAAGCCATTATTGACCGTAATTATCAACGAGCTCGTAAAATCCTAACGGAAAATATTGACGTATTACATGCAATGAAAGATGCGCTTATGAAATACGAAACCATTGATTCAAAACAAGTCGCAGACTTAATTGCTCGTCGCCCACTTACCGCACCAGATGACTGGACCGACAGCGACGAAAAGGCAGCAAAGCAGATCCCAAATGAAGGGAATGACACGCCGCCACAATCAGAAAGTTAATAAACCAAACTCAACGCGCTACGGCGCGTTTTTTATCGACAAAATACCTTATAAATAAACACAATCACATAATATAACCTGAATAAGGCTGTTAATCATGGAAATACATTTTCAAAATCAGACAATAGATCTTTCTTTTCCGCAAGTCATGGGCATTGTTAATATGACGCCTGATTCGTTTTCTGATGGTGGAAATTATAACAACCTTGATGACGCCATGCGTCGTGTTGACAGCATGATTCAAGCTGGCGCAACCTTTATTGATGTAGGGGGCGAATCAACACGCCCCGGTGCAGCCGAGGTATCGATTGATGAAGAGCTAAACCGTGTTGTGCCATTAGTTGAAAAAATTGCTCGTTATTTTGATGTTTGGATTTCGGTTGATACCTCAAAGCCACAAGTGATGACTGAATCAGCTAAAGCAGGGGCACACCTAATTAACGATGTTCGAGCCTTAACAGAGCCCGGTGCACTTGAAGCCGCAGCTCAAACAGGCTTACCTGTTTGCCTCATGCACATGCAAGGCGACCCACAAACCATGCAAAATGCACCACATTACGAGCAAGATATTTATCAGGAAGTTGATGATTTTTTTGCAAAACAGATCGAACGCTGCATAAACGCCGGCATTGACCGCCAAAAAATCATCCTTGACCCCGGTTTTGGATTTGGTAAAACACTAGCGCACAATTACCGACTATTAGCAACGCTTGAACGATTCCACCATTACAACCTGCCTTTATTAGTCGGCATGTCACGAAAATCCATGATAGGACAAGTGCTAAATGTCCCACCGCAAGAACGAATGTTAGGCAGTGTCTCTTGTGCGGTGATAGCGGCAATGAAAGGGGCACAAATTATTCGTGTGCATGATGTGAAAGAAACATTTGATGCGTTGAGAATTGTACAGGCAACCCTTGCAGAAAGGGAATAAAGTATAGTTTTTTTGATCAAAAAACGCCGGAAAAACTTCAATAAAATCAATACCTTTCCTGACCGTTTTTTTTGGTTTTTTGCATTGCTTTTTAACATAAAAACAACTAACAAAAAATACCTAAGGTTATGTTGTTGTCTTGTTACGGCGTCGGGTAGCCGAAGGCCACATTCTGTAGCCTTGCGAGGGGTTTTTAGGGGATTTCGCAAAAAATCCCCTAAATCGGACGTTGTCACTGTAGCTATTTTGTTCACCCAAAGCCCAAACGTCCGAAACCTCTGCACTCAATCCACTCTATGCACCAACAAAAAAAACATTATTTTGATAAAAAAATCGGTCAGGAAAGGTATTGATTTTATTGAAGTTTTCTTGATCGCTTTTTAAGCGATTTTTTAACTGAAAAACACCCCAAAAAACACAACAATTCCAACATAATTATTATTTAAAAAAGCTTGAAAACAACGTTTTCGTTCTCGATTTTTGATTAACCATTGTTGGTAAATAAATAACATGGCAACAAGCAATAAAGCAATATAAAAAACCAATGATAACTGGTTGATGATGCCAATCATAAATAGCCCAATCATCGTTAATACCTGCAATATTCCAATAATTAACTTATCGTACCGCCCAAATAAAATGGCGGTGGATTTTATGCCTATTTTGATATCGTCGTTACGATCCACCATCGCATATTCCGTGTCATAAGCAATTATCCAACAAATATTAGCCAAGCAAAGTAACCAACAAGTGAGAGGGAATTGCTCTATAATGGCTGCATATGCCATAGGAATCCCCCAACTAAAGGCAATGCCTAAAGTGACTTGCGGTAAGTGGGTATAACGCTTCATGAACGGATAAATCATTGCTGTTAGTAAGGCTATGCATGCAATAAGCCACGATAGCTTATTTAAGGTAAGCAATAGGCAAAGAGCAATAAATAATAGGATAAATAAGGTCCATAATGCGCTTTTTTCGGTCAATGCACCCCGAGCTAGTGGGCGGTTTTTTGTGCGTTCGACGTGAGCATCGAAATGACGATCGGCATAGTCGTTGACAACACACCCTGCAGCCCGCATGGTAATTACGCCTAAAATAAAAATAAGTGTGATATAGGTGTAAGGTTGACCTGTTAGCCATATTGCCCAGAGCGTTGGCCAAAGTAGTAGTAAAGTGCCGATGGGTTTGTCTAACCGCATTAATTGTATATACGCTAACATAAAATATGTATTTGCTATTTAAAATAATAAGTGGATTATACCTTGTTACTTAAAAGCTGCAATGCGCACTATCACTATCATCAGCAAGGTTTGTTAGGAAAAGGTTTATTAACTAAAAAGCAATAAAGAGAAAGTTAAAGCATATGTAGATACTGTTGTGCAATCACCGCTAATGCTCGATAAAATGGGCTTACTTCATTTTTCTTTAATTTTTCTAAATAGGCTGATGACCAAATCAATAAGTGTTCATCAATTAATTGTTTTGCTATTTTGGGTTTGTCCTTTTCTTGCAATATGGCATAAGCTATTAGCATTAATCCAAATTGATCTTCGGGTTCGTTAATACCCGTATTCAGTATTAACCCGTGTTGCTGTAAAAATTGACGATAGCGCTCGTGCGATTCGCCCATTAATAATTGCTCCTGATCTAAATAGACCGATCCCCACGGGGGCGCAGGCATGGTACCCTGCCCTTCAAATAATAGCGAAAACTGATAATTAAGTTCTGGGTTGTTAATTTGAGTGGCGATTATTTGGCACTGTTCACCAATGAGCACAGTATTTTGCCAGTTAGTAATATGCTCAATTTGGCATAAGGTATCAATGAGCGGTTTAACCGTTTGGTGATCAGGTGGATAATAAAAAAAGGCACCTAATACTTTGGCTAAAATGGTGGATGTAAGTTTATCTAGATGCGTTGCTTGGTTATTTTTCATTAAATCGCTACCTGACTATAAATAGATCGTATTGCTGATGCATTACATCGGAATTGTCCATAAATTATAAAATGCAATGCGCCCACTGATTTCGCCAATGAAGATACCAATAAAGGCAAGAATATAAATGATCGTTGCATGGCGTTTTTGCCAAATGTTGATAGTCATTAATATTAATGCCATGATTAATAGTATGCATTCGGTCATCATCCAGTTCTGTTGTTGATGAGTGAGTTCCGGCGCGATTGTAGCCATTAAGTTAGCATAAGGCACTTTCAATAAAATAATAAATAAGCTTCCTATTACACAAGCCATATAACCCAGTTGCGGTAGCCCTAATAGTGCAATAGCAACACCACCTAAAGCAAGCATGGCGGTATACATGTGTATAGCAGTGTAATAGGTATTCCATGTTTTTACGGTCGGTAGCATATAGGTTAATACGATCGTCCAAACAAAAAATAGGCTGATGATAATTAAAAGTGTCGCCAATATTTGGTCTAAATGTGGAATTTGCTTGAGATGTAAACAAGTCTTTTTGATTATTTTTAATTTATTGGTATTCGGATGTAATGCATAATAGTTTATTAGTACCCATGCAAAGGTGACACCAAATAATACGCCAAAGGTGAAAATTTCGTTACTCATTGGTGATCGCCCAATACCAAATATCACATTTAACGCACGCAAGGGCTTACCTAGGTGAAACGAGGCTATCACCATACCTATAGCCATAAAAATTAGAGCAATTATATTGATTTTTTGGATAATAGCATTCCGATTTGAGTCACGATTAACTAAATAAAATAGCCCCCCTAACCATACCATGCCAGCGGATAACTGCCCAAATACAGTAAAAAAAACCAGTGGTAATTCATGCATGTTAAACCTCCTCAGGGTTGAGTATTTGTCCTAATGTATCGCCCGAGGCTTTCGCTTGTGAATGAGGTTTGATAACAATATTCGGTTTGGTTAGGTTTTCGTTTGGTAGCGGAGCAATATTTCGTTCACTACCATGTCGCTGGCGCAGTTTTTCAATTTCATCAAAATCTAATGCTCTTTGTGGGCAGGATTCGACACAAACGGGTTTGAGTCCTTGCTCAACACGCTCGTAGCAACCATCACATTTTGACATAACCTTTTTTTGATGGTCAAACTGTGGCGCACCATATGGGCAACGCATTTCGCAATATCGGCAACCGATACAGACATCTTGATTAACCACAACTAGCCCATCTTGTTTGCGTTTGTGCATTGCGCCCGTTGGGCAACCTTGTACACAAGTAGGCTGTTCACAATGGTTACAGGAAATCGATAAATAATAAGTAAAGGTATCATTTTGCCAAATACCATCAACTTGTTGCCATGTCCCTCCGCCATATTCATAAACTCGGCGAAAATGGACACCTAATGCGTTGTCTTTTTCGTCCTTGCAACTAAGTTGGCAGGTTTTACATCCTGTACATTTTGAAGAATCAATATAAAATCCATATTGCATTTTTATTGCCTCCTTGTTACTGGCAATGTCGATGATGCAGCCGATAATGGTTTTACGTCGACCAAATTAGTATGTTGTGGATTTGATTTAGCCAACACTGTTGGACGCAACGAAGTTAAACGATTAATACACCCGCCAATATCAACCCCTGATGCATTAGTTTTTGCCCACATACCTTGAGGTATTGCTACCACACCCGGTAATATCCGTGGTGTAACTTTGGCGGGAATATAAAGCCGTCCACGATCGTTGTAAACCTCAACTAATTGACCATGTTTAATTTGTCTTTGTTTGGCATCAAATGGGTTAATCCAAAGGCTATTGGCTACCGCTTCGCTTAGTTGTGGTAAGTTGCTATAAGTAGAATGACAATGACCTTTGGTATGAAAACCAATAAGTTGCAATGGATATTTTTCACGTTTTGTTTTATCTTCACTGCCTTCAATGGCAGGTAAATAGGCAGGAATAGGGTGAAGAACATCGTCTGGATCGAGTTCCCATTCATTAGCGATGGTGGCTAATGCTTCTGAATAGATTTCTATTTTTCCTGATGGTGTATTTAATGGGTTTTTAATAGGATCGTCTCGAAAGGCGTTTAGTGCAATTTGGGTATCGCTATCAGCTAGTTTGCGATCAATAACCCCCATACCATCAGTATTGGCAAAAGGCGGTAAATGGGGTTCGTTTTTGCGTAGTTTTTCATAACAATAAGCTATCCAATCTTCTTGCGTTCGCCCTTCGGTAAATTTGTCCTTTACGCCCATTTTTATAGACAGCTCAGTTAATACTTCATAAGCTGGGCGGTTTTCCCAAAGTGGTGTTATTGCGCGTTGCATACGAATAAGGTAGTGATAAGCACCCGATGCATAAGAGTTATTAATCAAATCGTTACTTTCAACCGAGGAAACATCGGGCAAGACTAAATCTGCATATTTTGCTGATGCGGTCATATGCGTATCCCAAACAAGAATGAACTCACATTTAGACTCATCTTGTAGAATTTGGTGAGTACGATTAAGATCAGAATGCTGATTTCCCATTACATTACCAGCGTAGTTCCAAATAAATTTGATGCCAACATCTAATTTATCTTTACCAAGTAAATAGGCATTTTTTGCTGTTAGACTTAATGGGTCATCAATCGCCTTTGTCCACAAAAAGAAAGGAATACTGGTTTTTATTGGATTGGGAATACTTAAACTTGGAACAGGATAAGTAACACTCCCCCCCCAAGTACCAATGTTAGTACCCGGTTTACCAAATTGCCCAGCGATAATTGGCAATAGCATAATTGCTCTGGCTGTGTGCTCGCCATTTTGCCAACGTTGTACACCATATCCTTGTGATATCCAAGCTGCTTTAGCGTTTACGATATCCATCGCAAGTTTGCGAATTTGCGTAGCTGCAATACCCGTTTTTTGAGCCGCCCATTCAGGCGTTTTTGGCGTTCGGTCATTACCTAATCCTAAAATATAGGACTTATAATCGCTAAAAGGTGGTGCACTGTCAGGTAAAGAATCAGCATTCCAACCTACACAATATTGGTTAAGCATTGCATCATCAATACGGTCTTGTTCAAGTAATGCATAAACGATTGCTGCAACAAGTGCCGCATCGGTTCCGGGAATAATTGGGATCCACTCCGCATTATACCCCACAACACTTTCATTACGCCTAGGGTCGATAATAATAACTCGTGCTTTGCTTTGCGATAATGCGTTAAATAACTCAGTAACTTGCCCACCACCAGACATGCGAGTTTCGGCAATATTCTGCCCAAACATCACGACCAAATCAGCGTGTTTTATTTGATCAATCAATGACTCTTTAGCATTACCATAAATATAAGGTCGAATAGCCGAAATCTGTCCACTGGAATAGTCACCATGATAATTAAGATAACCTCCAATGCTGTTTAAAAAACGTTTACAGGCATTGCGTCCAGAAATATTAGCGCCTGTGGTTCCTGATCCATATTGATAATAAATTGCCTCATTGCCATAGCTATTAATGGTATATTTGAGTTTATCGGCTAACAAGTTAATTGCTTCATCCCACGAAATCCGTTTAAATTTACCTTCGCCACGCTTACCAATTCGTAACATCGGGTATTTTAAGCGTTCAGGATCGTAAGTGCGCCATCGAACTGAGCGCCCACGTAAACAAGGGCGAATTTGGTGTTGACCAAAAATTGGATCATTAATACCGTCTTCTGATGATATTTTGGTGATAATATCGTTTTTGACATGAACTTTTAATGGACATCGGCTACCACAGTTAACTAAACATGCACTATAAAAAATCTGCTCTTGGTTAGTGGGGTTATTAGTAACCGTTTTGCCGTTAACATTGGTATTTGGCTCAGCATAAGCAAAAGGTAATTGCATATTGCTGGTTAAGGCGACTACACTACCAATGGTTAATGATTTTTGTAAAAAATCACGTCGACTTATTTTATTTTTTGATTTGCTCACATTATTCCCTAATATTGATATGGGATTTGTTGATAATAATACTAAAAAACAAATAAACAAACTCAAAACAACAAAATTAGTCAATCTCTTTTTAAAAGAGCATTAGTGCACAAAATTACTAATACTCTTTACTTGCGTTATTTAATAAACAAGACTTTTTAAGGTGTTACACATGCGGGGGTTAAAAAGTTACTCGGATCCGTAAGAAAAATAGCACCATTATTACGCATTACTAAGTATTGTTTACTACCATCTGAATCTGATGTCCAAAACATATAACCTATCGGATTATTATCCTCAAAACCAAATGATTTACCCCACTCATTAAACAATCCACCTATCCATCTACCATTACTTTTATAGCTAAGTTGCCTACGAAATTCATTTCGTTGCCCTGGTGCGCCTAACATCCAACTAGGTTCATAATTTGCATTGGTATAATCAGCAATACCAGCAAGCCGATAATTTCCCCCTAAATCACGACAAAATTCTTGAGCATGACCATAATCAACCATACCTTGATTATTATCATTATCATTATAATCAATAGGTTTAATAATATACCAACGTTCTATCTTAAAGCTATAAAGTAACTGACTATGTTGACTATCAGCATAAAGTTTAAAGAGCGACGGGCTAAAGCTTTTGTTAATTGAATCTTTATTAGGACCTTTTAAGGTTATCTTTAATCGTGCTTCGTCTGAACTTAATAACAAGCTAACCAAACTACTACCACTAACAGCCGAAACAGTCGTACCATTAGCATTGATCACTTGTTCTGGTGTAGTACCTACTAACTGCAAATAAAAGCTAGCCTCATTTAACCCCGTTGTTGGAAAATTTTCCTCAGGATTATCAACATCTTTTATTTTAAGTCCTTGTGATGAATCCCAATTTTTACCACTCATACCATATGTATCATCTGGTGTAGCAAAACACACACGCGCACGATTTGTTTTCATGTTCGGGTTAAATGAATAAGTGTGGCTACTCCCCCATTCTGGACCAATATTGTTTTCTCTTGGTTCTCCATACTGGGTCGATAATTGAACTTTCGTTACGTACAGATTCAAGCGATAAGGTACAAAACAAGGGTCAAATTTACTTGTTGGATTTTCTTTGACGATATCAGTAACATTATTACCGCTTACGTCATACCACGTCAGTCGTAAACTACCGCTTATATCAATATTATCATCACCATCTTCATCGTACCAATAATGATTAGTACTAATCAAATCGTTTAATGCAATATTTGGGTAATTACTATTGCCTGATAAAGGAACCAGTGTTTCAACACTATCAAAGGTATCCATACCATCTGGTAGATCAATTACATCAGAATAATCAATTACTGTCGCATTAGGATATAAGCTTGACTCTCCACCCTCTGGTATATATGCTTGCCCATTAGACAACCTGATACCTAATAATGATTTAATATCGCTTTTTGTTGCGCCACCATCAAAAGTTAGGTAGGGCGCATGACCGTGTATCGTATTTGAGGTAGTGGCTGATAACGCATTCACATAGCGTATATGACAAGTTATACAAAATAAAGTTAATATAAAATAATGCAATACAAATTTCATTTTACTAATAATTCCATCCGATTAAATAGTTAGTTACTATTTTTATTCCCTATATTTATTTTATGATTTTTATTTTTTAATAAAAATCAGTATTAACACTTTGTATTAATACCGACAAAAAATAAAAACTATGTAAAGTATAACTGTTTTATTATACTTTATTAATAACTTTTAAAGTTTAATATTTCAAATGAACTCCTTTACCATTGCGCTTGGTCTTATGCTTCAAAGGTTGGTATAATAACTGCCATTTATTAAAATAAATAGAAAAACTATGTCGCAATCTACTTATAATGCTGTTGATATTGAAGTATTAAAAGGGCTTGATCCTGTTCGTCATCGCCCAGGTATGTATACCGATACAGCTCGCCCAAACCATTTAGGTCAAGAAGTCATTGATAACAGTGTCGATGAAGCCATTGCAGGTCATGCTCGCCAAATCAAAGTAACGCTTTATGAAGATAATTCGCTTGAAGTAATTGACGATGGACGTGGCATGCCTGTTGATATTCACCCAGAAGAAGGTGTACCAGCGATTGAGTTATTACTTTGTCGCTTACATGCTGGTGGGAAGTTTTCAAACAAGAATTATCAGTTTTCTGGCGGTTTACATGGTGTTGGTATTTCAGTAGTAAATGCATTATCAAAACGCGTTGAAGTCACTGTTCACCGTGATGGACAAGTGTATGAGATGGCCTTTGAAAATGGCAATAAAGTTGAAGATTTACACATCACAGGGACATGTGGGCGTCGTAATACGGGCACAAAAGTACATTTTTGGCCAGACGAAAAATATTTTGATTCACCACGATTTTCAGTACCACGTTTGTCGCATCTACTTAAAGCCAAGGCAGTTCTTTGCCCTGGTCTTGAAATTACTTTTAAAGATAAAATTAACAATACCGAACAACGCTGGTGCTATCAAGATGGGTTAAAGGACTATTTGATGGAGTCGGTAAGTGGTTATGTACTTTTACCTGAAACCCCATTTGCTGGTAACCACATTGGCGAAACAGAAGCCGTAGAATGGGCGTTGCTTTGGATGCCAGAAGGTGGCGAACTATTAACTGAAAGTTACGTTAATTTAATCCCAACCGTTCAAGGTGGTACGCATGTCAATGGTTTACGCCAAGGGTTGTTAGACGCCATGCGTGAGTTTTGTGAGTTTCGTAATTTATTACCACGAGGCTTGAAATTAACCGCTGATGATATTTGGGAACGTTGTGCTTACGTTATTTCAGTTAAAATGCAAGAGCCTCAATTTGCGGGTCAAACTAAAGAGCGTTTATCATCACGCCAATGTGCGGCCTTTGTGTCGGCAATTGTCAAAGACGCTTTTAGCCTTTGGTTAAATCAACATGTTCAATTAGCCGAACTACTGGCCGAAATGGTGATTTCAAGCGCGCAAAAACGTTTAAAAGCCTCTAAAAAGGTTATTCGTAAAAAGCTGACTAGTGGTCCTGCACTACCCGGGAAACTGGCTGATTGCTCATCGCAAGATTTAAGTCGTACTGAACTATTTTTAGTGGAAGGGGACTCGGCAGGCGGTTCAGCTAAACAGGCCCGAGATCGTGAGTTTCAAGCAATTATGCCACTTAAAGGTAAGATTTTAAATACTTGGGAAGTCTCATCTGACGAGGTGCTGGGTTCACAAGAGATTCATGATATTTCAGTTGCTATTGGTATCGATCCCGATAGTGATGATTTAAGCCAATTACGCTATGGTAAGATCTGTATCTTAGCCGATGCCGATTCTGATGGGCTACATATTGCTACATTACTTTGTGCGTTATTTGTTCGCCACTTTCGTGCAATGGTTGAACATGGACATGTGTTTGTTGCAATGCCTCCACTTTACCGTATCGATTTAGGAAAAGAAGTCCATTACGCTCTAGATGAAGAAGAAAAAGAAGGCATTTTAGAACAGCTAAAACGCAAAAAAGGCAAACCAAACGTACAACGTTTTAAAGGTCTTGGTGAAATGAATCCGCTACAACTTCGCGAAACAACAATGGATCCCAACACACGCCGTTTAGTGCAACTATCTCTTGATGATGTCGAACAAACGATGGCACTGATGGATATGCTACTTGCTAAAAAACGCTCAGAAGATCGCCGTGAATGGCTACAAGAAAAAGGCGATCAAGTTGAACTTGATGTCTAATAAACAGAATGATTTAGAGGAACAATAATGAGTGAGATAACTCATGACGGAGTAGAAACCCAGTCACTACGCACCTTCACTGAAAGTGCCTATTTAAACTACTCAATGTATGTCATTATGGATCGTGCGCTACCCTTTATTGGAGATGGTTTAAAACCTGTGCAACGGCGTATTGTTTATGCCATGTCAGAATTAGGGCTTAATGCGCAAGCTAAATTCAAAAAATCAGCCCGTACCGTGGGTGATGTGCTTGGTAAATATCATCCTCATGGTGATAGTGCCTGTTACGAAGCTATGGTACTGATGGCTCAGCCGTTTTCCTATCGTTACCCTTTAGTTGATGGTCAAGGTAACTGGGGGGCACCTGATGATCCTAAATCATTTGCGGCTATGCGTTACACTGAATCACGCTTATCAAAATATGCTGAGCTATTATTAGGTGAACTAGGTCAAGGAACGGTTGATTATACACCAAACTTTGATGGTACCTTACAAGAACCTAAAATGCTACCAGCCAGATTACCAAATATTTTATTAAATGGCACAACAGGGATTGCGGTTGGTATGGCAACTGATATTCCACCTCATAACATTCGTGAAGTAGCAAATGCGGTGATGATGTTGGCTGATAATCCGAATGCGACACTCAGCGAAGTGATGGCTCATATACAAGGGCCTGATTTCCCAACTGAGGCCGAAATTATCACGCCACGTGACGATATCGAAAAGATCTACAAAACAGGGCGTGGGTCAATTCGTATGCGTGCGGTGTGGAAAAAAGAAGACGGTGATATTGTTATTACCGATCTGCCACATCAAGTTTCAGGCGCCAAAATTTTAGAGCAAATCGCTTCGCAAATGCGAGCTAAAAAGCTTCCATTAATTGAAGATTTGCGTGATGAGTCTGATCACGAAAATCCAACTCGCTTGGTCATAGTACCCCGTTCTAATCGTGTTGATCTAGAACAGGTAATGAATCATCTATTTGCCACAACCGATCTTGAAAAGAGCTACCGAGTTAATATGAACATGATTGGACTAGATAATCGTCCATCAGTAAAAGGTTTGGTCGATATTTTGACTGAATGGCTAGAATATCGTAAAAACACTGTTACTCGCCGCTTAAATTATCGATTAGATAAAATATTAAAACGATTGCATATCCTTGATGGTTTATTGATTGCGTTTTTAAACATCGATGAAGTCATCGATATTATTCGCAACGAAGATGAGCCTAAGCAAGAGTTAATGAGCCGTTTTGCATTAACTGATATTCAAGCCGAAGCAATTTTAGAATTAAAACTTCGTCATTTAGCCAAACTTGAAGAAGTTCGCATCAAAGGAGAACAAAGTGAGCTAGCTAAAGAGCGTGATCACTTGCAAGCTTTATTAGCTTCACCTAAAAAACTGAGTAATTTAATTAAAAAAGAGCTAAAAGAAGATGCTGAAAAATATGGTGATGAACGCCGTTCACCAATTGTTGAGCGTAGCGAAGCCAAAGCGATCAGTGAACAAGAATTAACTCCGTCAGAACCGGTTACTGTGATTCTATCAGAAATGGGCTGGGTCAGAACAGCTAAAGGCCATGATATTGATCCGGTTGGTTTAAGTTATAAAGCGGGTGATAGTTTTAAAGCAGCAGCTAAAGGAAAAAGCAATCAACCCGTTATTTTTATCGATTCAACCGGTCGTAGCTATGCCATAGATCCCAACACCTTACCTTCAGCACGAAGCCAAGGTGAACCATTAACTGGTAAACTAGCCCTACCTGCTGGTGCAACAGTTGATCATGTTTTGATGTCGCAAAATGATAATCAAAAATTTTTACTGGCATCAACAGCAGGCTATGGTTTTATTTGTCAGTTCAGCGATTTAGTCGCTCGCAATCGCAACGGTAAGGCTATTATCAATTTACCTAAAGATTCCAGCATTCTTGCACCAATTGAGATTCCTTCTGAAGATAGCTTGTTGTTATCGATTACTAAAGCAGGACGAATGCTTATTTTCCCTGTAAAAGATTTACCTGAACTTGCTAAAGGGAAAGGAAATAAAATTGTGTCGCTATCTGGCGCAAACGATAGCCTTTCTTATATGATGTTCATTACACCAGAAACATCAGTAACATTATATGTTGGTAAACGCAAACTTACGTTACATCCTGATGATTTACAAAAATTTAAAGCAGAACGAGCACGAAAAGGAACCGCATTACCACGAGGTTTGCAAAAGATAGATCAAATTGAGGTAAACGAATAATATGTCTTTTATTTGGGCAATCATTACAGGGTTTGTTTTAAGCATTGTATTAAAAACAGGATGGGGGTTTTTCCTTGGACTTTTTATTGGACCAATGCTTTACCGCAAACTTTGCAACACCTTGACCGAACAAAGAACACAAGCAAACCCAACCCTTTATCTAACGGTTGTGTTTGAAGTGCTTGGTCATTTAAGCAAAGCCAAAGGCGTGGTAACACAAGATGATATTAATCTTGCCAGTCAATTTATGGACAGACTACAACTTGATAGTAGCAGTCGCAAACTAGCTCAAGAGTCATTTAATCGTGGTAAAGCAAGTGACTATCCTTTGCGATCGCGTTTAGCTGAACTATACTCACAATATCGTTACCGACGTAATGTTTTAAATATTTTTTGTGAACAACTGATCCAAGCTGCATTAATTGACGGTATTTTGGATGACAAAGAACAACAAATTCTTTTCATTGTTGCTGAAGAATTTCATATTCCACGTCAACAAATGGCAATATATATCCAAATGATGATGGGAAGTTACCATTTTCGTCAAAATAGCTATAGAGGCCAACAAGATCAGCAAGGTCAATATCAACACAATAATCGCTATGGTGGTTATCAAGGCCGTTCAGCGCAATCCGATCTACAAAATGCTTACAAAATTTTAGGCGTTGAGTCGACAGCTGAAATATCAGAAATTAAAAGAGCTTATCGAAAATTGATGAACGAACATCACCCCGACAAATTAGTCTCTAAAGGCTTACCTAAAGAGATGCTTGAAGCTGCCAAAAAACGAGCACAAGAAATTCAAGCTGCTTATGACATTATCAAAGCATCGCGTGGATTTAAGTAGAGACTATTATTATGATGCATTGGCGCTCCATTATTCGAATCATTGGATTATTAATTGCCCTGCTATCGATATTCATGCTATTACCGGCACTAGTGGCATTAATCTATCGTGATGGCGCTGGTGCAATCTTTGTGCGCTCATTTTTTGCGGCACTGATTTTAGGATGTTTATTATGGTTGCCTAATCGTCATCATCGCCACGAACTAAATAGCCGTGAAGGTTTTCTTATCGTTGTGCTATTTTGGGTTGTGTTAGGTACAATCGGCGCTTTTCCTTTTATCTTTGATACGCATATCAATCTAAATTTAACCAACGCATTTTTTGAATCATTTTCAAGTTTAACTACCACTGGCGCTACCACTATTGTTAAATTAGATCATCTACCTAAAGCGTTACTTTTTTACCGTCAGTTATTGCAATGGCTTGGTGGTATGGGGATTATCGTGCTTGCTGTTGCCATCTTACCTTTATTGGGCGTTGGGGGAATGCAACTTTATCGAGCCGAAATTCCTGGTCCACAAAAAGACAGCAAAATGCGCCCTCGTATTGCCGAAACAGCAAAAACACTTTGGTCAATTTATATTTTGCTTACTACGCTTTGTGCGATCTGTTTATGGTTTGCGGGTATGAATGTTTTTGATGCCATTTCACATAGCTTTTCAACCATTTCAATGGGTGGTTTTTCAACGCACGATGATAACCTTGCTTATTTCAATAGCGCTACAATTAATTATATTATCACCCTCTTTTTAATCTTATCAGGTTGTAATTTTGCACTACATTTTGCCGCATTAAGCGGGTTTTCAATCAAAGTTTACTGGCGGGATCAAGAGTTTAGAACCTTTATTTTTATTTTAGCGATTTTAATTGCCATCTGTGCATTTGGCATTTATGTTTATCAACCAGAACGAAAATTAAGTATAGATAAAATAGTATTGCAAGTTGTATCGATAACAGCAACAGTCGGATTTACCGTCGATGATATCAACACATGGCCGTCATCATTACCTATATTCTTATTATGTGCATCATTTATTGGTGGTTGCGCAGGCTCTACAGGTGGCGGATTAAAAGTGGTTCGTGTGTTAATTTTGTTTATGCAAGGCTCGCGTGAATTAAAACGCCTTATTCACCCTAACGCAATTTATACCTTAAAATTAAATAATCGTGTTGTTCCTGAACGTATTATTGAAGCTGTTTGGGGATTTTTTTCGGCCTATACATTAGTCTTTTTAGTCAGCTTGTTTATTATTATGGCAACGGGTATTGATGCAACTAATTCTTTTTACATTGTTGCTTCATCACTTAATAATTTAGGTGTAGGGCTTGGTAATGTAAGCGACACTTTTGCTGGCGTAAGTGATGTTGTTAAATGGGTAATGGTTGTTGATATGTTGTTTGGGCGCTTAGAAATATTTACCTTACTAGTTTTATTTACGCCTACTTTTTGGCGAAGTTAATTTTATACTAAAATGCATACCTTCCCTGAAGATTTTTGACAAAATAGGTAATTTTTATAAATATTTTATTGATTATTTAGTAAATTACAGACAGAATTACAGTGCAGCATGTGCTGTATTTATTAGAGGTAATCACCTGACATATGGAATGGATCATGGATCCTACAATCTGGATTGGCTTATCCACTCTGGTTGTACTTGAAATCGTCCTTGGTATTGATAACATTGTTTTTATTGCCATCCTTGCCGAGAAACTTCCACCCCATCAACGAGATAAAGCCCGCGTTACTGGTCTTGCCTTTGCATTAATTACACGAATATTGTTATTAATGTTTACAGGTTGGTTAGTTACGCTCACAACCCCATTATTTTCGATATCCGGAATTAGCTTTAATGCGCGCCAACTGATTATGTTAATCGGTGGAGTATTTTTACTATTTAAAGCAACAATGGAGCTCAACGAACGTCTTGAAGGGTCATCACACGAAGACGGTAAACCGAAAAAAACCTCACACTTTTGGACTGTTGTAGCACAGATAGTCGTACTTGATGCGGTCTTTTCGTTAGACTCAGTCATTACAGCGGTTGGAATGGTTGAACATATTCCCGTCATGATTATTGCGGTGTGTATTGCTATTGCTATTATGATGGTTGCAAGTAAACCACTTGCCTATTTTGTCAATGCTCACCCAACTATTGTTATTCTTTGTTTAAGCTTTTTATTGATGATTGGCTTTAGTCTGGTTGCCGAAGGTTTTGGTTTTATGATTCCAAAAGGCTATCTATATGCGGCGATTGGCTTCTCTATTATGATTGAGTTTTTCAATCAATTAGCTATTTTTAACCGTCGAAAAGCATTAAATAAAAAACCATTACGAGAACGTACTGCCGAAGCAATCTTACACCTACTGAAAGGCGATGCCGAAGAAGACCCAGATATTAACGCTGTGGATGTAGCTTCTGATACCAACAAAAAAGAACCTGTGTTTAATCATCAAGAATTAAGTATGGTTGAACGAGTCCTTGGTCTTGCGCAACGCTCAGTCAGTAGCATAATGACATCAAGACTCAATGTGGATATGATCAATATTAATGATGAGCGTGACATTATTATCAAAGAAATTTTCGAAAATCCACACTCACGTTTAGTCGTTACCGATAATGCCTCAATCGATGAACCACTAGGTATTATTCAAGTTAATGATCTATTAAAAGATATACTACAAAATAAAGAACCTATTGATATTCACTCGCTTATCAAACAACCGCTGATCTTTCCTGAAACGGTATCGTTACTGGTTGCATTAGATCAATTTAAACAAGCCAAAACTCACTTTGCTTTTGTAGTTGACGAATTTGGCTCAATGCAAGGGGTTGTTTCGGTAACAGACATTATCGAAACCATTGCGGGTGATTTTCCAACTGAAGAAGAGGAAATTGACGCTAAACACGATATTCAATGCCTAGACGATAACACTTGGATTGCTAATGGCTATATTCCAGTTGAAGAACTCGTCAGATTTGTGCCAATTCCTATCGATGATAAACGTGAATATCATACGCTTGCAGGACTATTAATGGAAAAAGCACAACATCTCCTTAATGTTGGCGAAAAAATCGAGATTGATGGTTATTTATTTGAAATTGCCGAAGTAGAAAGTCATCGCATCCTGAAAGTAAAAATTACATTAAATAAAACTGATTCAGTATCGTCTTAGTTTTAAGGCTAGTGCATGACATCGAGTAGAATAACGCTTGACCAAAATAAATAACTGACAATAATAAACCGGTAAAATTTTTATTTATAAAAAAGGTGTGGGGTAATGACTTCTCATCTTTTTTTATTTTTTGGGTAAAAATAGGTAATACACGTTACAAACTTTCACTCATACTTATCAATAACAATTGGGCTTTAACTTATGAATTCTATATTCGAAAAAATATTTCAATTGAAAGAAAAAAAAACCACAGTCGGTACTGAAATTATCGCTGGTTGTACCACCTTCTTAACAATGGTTTATATCATCTTTGTAAACCCTTCAATTTTATCGGCAACGGGCATGGATACCTCAGCAGTATTTGTATTAACTTGTATAGTTACAGCCTTTGCAACAATCTTAATGGGCTTATTTGCTAACTTACCTATAGCACTCGCTCCTGCTATGGGACTTAATGTCTTTTTTGCCTATGGAATATGTGGTGCAATGGGCTACTCTTGGCAAGTGGGTATGGGTGCCATATTTTGGGGTTCATTAATCTTTTTTGCGTTGTCACTATTTAAAGTTCGTCACTGGCTAATTGAGCACATTCCACAATGCTTACGTGTAGGCATTAGCGCTGGTATTGGGTTATTTATTGCTTTTATGGGCTTTCAAAACATGGGCATTGT
Source organism: Gilliamella sp. Pas-s27 (assembly GCF_009795865.1). Classification (NCBI taxonomy): domain Bacteria; kingdom Pseudomonadati; phylum Pseudomonadota; class Gammaproteobacteria; order Orbales; family Orbaceae; genus Gilliamella; species Gilliamella sp. Pas-s27. The sequence goes on along the minus strand of NZ_WTEW01000025.1, from coordinate 4,463 downwards.
CGTTGCATCACCCGCAACATTACTGACCATGGGCAATATTTTATCGCTTAAAGTCTTGTTAGGTTCGCTTGGTTTTTTCATTATTGTTATTTTAGCCGCTCGCAACTTTCACGCTGCCGTATTAATTTCGATTTTGGTGGTAACACTGCTTGCATTATGGCTTGATCCAAATATCAGTTACCAAGGTCTTATATCTATGCCACCTAGTGTGACTAGCGTTGTTGGCCATGTTGATTTGGCTGGTTCACTAAATATTGGTATTATGGGTGTGATATTTTCGATAATGATTGTCAGTTTATTCGATTCTTCAGGCACCATCTTAGCGCTAACAGACAAAGCAGGAATTAGTGATGAAAAAGGCCGATTCCCTAAAATGCGTCAAGCACTCTTAATCGACAGTTTTAGCTCTTCTTTAGGTGGATTATTTGGGACATCATCAGTATTAACTTATATCGAAAGTTCAGCGGGTATTTCAGTCGGTGGACGCACAGGGTTAACTGCGGTTGTTGTCGGTATATTATTTTTAATAGTGACATTTTTATCACCACTAGCGCATTTAGTCCCTACCTATGCAACATCAGGCGCACTTATTTTTGTTGGCATTTTAATGGTGTCAAGTTTAGTGAAAGTTAACTGGTCTGATCTAACCGAAGCAACACCAGCTTTTATTACTGCAATCATGATGCCGTTTGCTTTTGCCATCACTGAAGGTGTTGCACTTGGTTTTATCTCCTATGTCGTACTAAAAACCTTTACGGGTAAATTTAAAGATCTAAATCTTTGTGTGATTATTTTTGCACTACTTTTTGCTTTGAAATTTATCTTTATTGATCATCATTAATAAGTAATTCCCCCACCCACAATTAGGTGGGGGAAAGACAAAATAGGTTAAAACAGCCAATAAAAATACCGATTTCTCAAACCTCACAGCTAAAAATACCGACCAATACTCCCATTAAAATAGAATCATTATTTAGTAATAATTAAACTCAAAATCAAGCGCTTAATGTTCGTAAAAACTTGACATTGTCTTCCTTGGGGTCTAGAATCTTGCGACCCAAAACTTATATAAAATAGGTTTTGGTCTACAGTTATTAATTACGTATCTAAAAAGCAATTTTAAATTTATTTTAATTAATCAGGAGCTTATTAATGGCAACAATTAATCAGCTGGTACGCAAACCAAGAGCACTAAAGGAAGCGAAAAGCAACGTTCCTGCGCTTGAAGCATGCCCGCAAAAACGCGGTGTTTGTACTCGTGTTTACACAACTACACCGAAAAAACCAAACTCAGCATTACGTAAAGTATGTCGTGTACGCTTAACTAACGGTTTTGAAGTAACGTCTTACATTGGTGGTGAAGGTCATAACCTACAAGAGCATAGCGTAATTTTAATTCGTGGTGGTCGTGTTAAAGACTTACCAGGTGTGCGTTATCACACTGTTCGCGGTGCATTAGACTGTGCAGGTGTTAAAGACCGCAAACAAAGCCGTTCTAAATACGGTGTAAAACGACCTAAAGCTTAATGGAACTCCGTTAAGTAAGGCCAAACTATATCATTCCATTTAACTCATTTGAGTTTTGGGTAAACCTGAAAAATTTATAACATATAAACGGAGTATTCCAATGCCACGTCGTCATGTTGTCGGTCAAAGAAAAATTCTTCCTGATCCGAAGTTCGGTTCAGAGTTACTGGCGAAATTTGTAAATATTTTAATGATAGATGGTAAAAAATCTATCGCAGAATCAATCGTATATTCAGCTCTTGATAAATTAGCTGAGCGTAGTGGAAAAGACCACTTAGCAGCTTTCGAAGTTGCACTAGATAACGTAAGACCAACTGTAGAAGTTAAGTCTCGTCGCGTTGGTGGTTCTACATACCAAGTTCCTGTTGAAGTGCGTCCAGTTCGTCGTAATGCACTTGCAATGCGTTGGATTGTGGATGCAGCTCGTAAACGTGGCGATAAATCAATGGCTTTACGCCTAGCGAATGAACTTATGGATGCTTTTGAAAACAAAGGTACCGCTGTGAAAAAACGCGAAGATGTTCATCGTATGGCTGAAGCTAATAGAGCGTTTGCACACTATCGTTGGTAATATTCGCACTTATATAAGTGACTTGAATTAAGACTGAAAGCCCTTATCTGCTTTCAGTCAACCTAAATGATATATTGTTAAGCAAACGATTCTAAACAGAGGATTAATATGGCTCGTACAACCCCTATAGCACGCTACCGTAACATCGGTATTAGTGCGCACATTGACGCAGGTAAAACAACAACGACTGAACGTATTTTGTTTTATACTGGTGTTAGTCATAAAATTGGTGAAGTTCATGATGGCGCAGCAACCATGGACTGGATGGAACAAGAACAAGAACGTGGTATTACTATCACGTCTGCGGCAACAACAGCATTCTGGTCTGGTATGGGTCAACAATTTGAACCACACCGTATCAACATCATCGACACCCCGGGACACGTTGACTTCACAATCGAAGTTGAACGTTCTATGCGTGTTTTAGATGGTGCTGTGATGGTTTATTGTGCGGTTGGTGGTGTTCAACCACAATCAGAAACAGTATGGCGTCAAGCAAACAAATATAAAGTTCCACGTATTGCATTTGTCAACAAAATGGACCGTATGGGTGCTAACTTCCTACGCGTTGTTGATCAAATCAAAACGCGTTTAGCAGCAGTTCCTGTGCCTTTAGTTTTACCAATCGGCGCTGAAGAAGGATTTACTGGTGTTGTTGATTTACTTAAACGTAAAGCAATTAACTGGAACGACGCGGATCAAGGTGTAACTTTCACTTATGAAGATGTACCAGCTGATATGGCTGAACAAGTTGAAGAATGGCGTTCATACCTAATCGAAGCTGCTGCTGAAGCAAGTGAAGAGTTGATGGAAAAATACCTTGGTGGTGAAGAATTAACTGAAGAAGAAGTTAAAGCAGCGTTACGTGAACGCGTACTTGCTAATGAAATCATCTTAGTAACTTGTGGTAGTGCCTTTAAAAATAAAGGTGTTCAATTCATGCTTGATGCAGTTGTTGAGTACTTACCTGCACCAACTGACGTACCTGCAATCAAAGGTGAACTACCAAATGGTGAAGCGGCTGAGCGTCACTCAAGTGATGACGAACCATTCTCATCATTAGCGTTCAAAATCGCAACTGACCCATTTGTGGGTAACTTAACCTTCTTCCGTGTTTACTCAGGTGTGGTTAATTCTGGAGATACCGTTCTTAACTCTGTTAAAGATAAAAAAGAACGTTTTGGTCGTATCGTTCAGATGCATGCTAACAAACGTGAAGAAATCAAAGAAGTTCGCGCTGGTGACATCGCTGCTGCAATCGGTCTTAAAGATGTTACAACTGGTGATACACTTTGTGCTGAAAGCGCACCAATTATTCTTGAAAGAATGGAATTCCCAGAGCCGGTAATTTCGGTTGCTGTTGAACCAAAAACTAAAGCTGACCAAGAAAAAATGGGCCTTGCTTTAGGTCGACTAGCACAAGAAGACCCTTCATTCCGTGTTCACACTGATGAAGAATCTGGCCAAACCATTATTTCTGGTATGGGTGAGCTTCACTTAGAAATCATCGTTGACCGTATGAAACGTGAATTTAAAGTGGAAGCAAATGTTGGTAAACCACAAGTTGCTTACCGTGAAACAATTCGCAATGAAGTAGAACAAGAAGGTAAATTTGTTCGTCAGTCTGGTGGTCGTGGTCAATACGGTCATGTATGGTTAAAAATCAAACCATTGGAAGCGGGTGGCGAAGGCTACAAATTCAACAACGAAATCGTTGGTGGTGTGGTTCCTAAAGAATACATCCCTGCGGTTGACAAAGGCTGTCAAGAACAAATGAAAAACGGTGTTCTTGCTGGTTACCCAATTGTTGATGTTGAAGTTACTATCTTTGATGGTTCTTACCATGATGTTGACTCATCAGAAATGGCATTTAAAATTGCCGGTTCAATGGCATTTAAAGACGGCTTCATGAAAGCTAAACCTGTGCTTTTAGAACCGATTATGAAAGTAGAAGTTGAAACTCCAGAAGATTATATGGGTGACGTAATCGGTGACTTAAACCGTCGTCGTGGTATGATCGAAGGTATGGAAGATACTGCAACTGGTAAAACAGTAAAAGCACAAGTTCCACTTTCAGAAATGTTTGGTTATGCGACAGACCTTCGTTCACAAACACAAGGTCGTGCTTCTTACTCTATGGAGTTCTTGAAGTACAATGAAGCGCCAACAAATATTGCAACCGCAATTATTGAAGCTCGTAAAGCGAAATAATTTTTATCTAAATAAAGTAACGCTTCCCTTAGCAACATAAGGGAAGTGATTTAATAAAGGAACATTAAGATGTCTAAAGAAAAATTTGAACGTACAAAACCCCACGTTAACGTTGGTACAATCGGCCACGTTGACCATGGTAAAACAACTTTAA
>NZ_WTEW01000024.1:0-36850 GCF_009795865.1 Gilliamella sp. Pas-s27 | reverse complement strand
TGCATAATTTTTCACGCTCTTCACTCAACACCACCATATTAATGGTGTGCAAACCTCATACCCATAAAACAATCGACCATATATTATTAGACCCGTTACGTGCAGGCATAGGCAGTTATTTGGTTTGGGGTTGGGTCAATAACTTTATGTGTGCTAACAAATTAGCGGGTCTAAACGACGGAAAATACAAATGGGAACAAGAAACCCAATTTAAAGACAAAATTATTAAAGGCCAAGGCTGGCCCGAATGGATGGTTGAAGCGTTTAATGCCACATCGCAAGCAGAGTTAGCTGAAATTAAACAACGGCATCATGTAAAACAATAAGGTTCAATGGCTCAGGGGTGGTAGGATAAAAAATTCTACTTTGATAAGTATGATCGCAACCGTAATATAATGACAGGGCTGCCTGAGCCTGATTATAACAAAATTGACGAGCCAGCTGAATTTACTTTAACCACATCGGCTAATCATCTTACTGATAAAACAACAACCAATAGCGACAAGCCAGTTCAAAATGGGCTCATTATCAATAAATGGATCGCTGGCACCATAAGTGCATTTAATATTGTAAAATATCAAATCATTGTGCAATACAATAACCGTGAAGACGTGCCATTAATCGTGACTAAAAACAATAAAATTTAAATTAAGGAGCAGAAAAATGCCATCACAATATCAACCCCAAATTTTTGGTTGGATAAGCGATTTAGAAAAAGGCGGTAACTATTTAACGGGTGCGGATCAGCGTCTTCTCTATGCCAATGATAGCTACTGTGCTTTTATTCGTAAAACAAACTCTGATCAGATTTTTTATTTATGTATGAGTTTATTTCTGTCAATTTCAATGTTTTTTGTGATACCTGGTTTATCATATGGACTTATGATATTTAAAATAACATCTGAAACTGAATTTGTTTTTTATGTTTTGGTTGTTATTTTAATCTGTTTTATTCTCGTTTTATATTTAATGATTCCAGAATGTTATCAAAACCTTTTTACACGTCGAGGTAGCCCCATTATTTTTAACCGTAAAACGGGTAAAGTGTATATCAATGAAAGCTATTTTTTTAATTTTAAAGTGTTACGTAATCCGCTAACCTTTTTGCATCCTAATAAAAAACGCATAAAAGAATATGACTGGGCACATTTACAAGGGGTGGTGGTGCATAACTTTTCACGATATTCACTCAACACCACCATATTAATGGTGTGTAAGCCCCATACCCATAAAACAATTGACCATATATTGTTAGATCCATTACGTGCAGGTATAGGCAGTTATTTGGTTTGGGGTTGGGTCAATAACTTTATGTGTGCTAACAAATTAGCGGGTCTAAACGACGGCAAATACAAATGGGAACAAGAAACCCAATTTAAAGAAAAAATTATTAAAGGCCAAGGCTGGCCCGAATGGATGGTTGAAGCGTTTAATGCCACATCACAAGCAGAGTTAGCCGAAATTAAACAACGGCACAATATAACGGAATAGCCCAAAAGCTGTTGTAGTTTGGCAAAAATGGGCAAAGCGGTATGGAAATCTAATTTTAACGATATTGAAAAAATCGAAGTGAAAAAACCGATCCTAACCAGTCAGATAGCCACCTAACGGCGATAACATGGGTAGCGGGCACCTTTGCTTATGATCTAGTAAATAGCTATCAAATCAATATCAGCCCTAATGCACAAGATGATGACGAAATCCCACTTATCATTAATCGTAGCAGCAACCAATTTCACGATGAATAAATAAAAGGAGAATAAAATGCCATCAAAATACCGCCCACAAATCTTTGGTTGGTTTGGTGATCTAGATAAAGGCCCACGTTTAGTGCCCCTGCATGACGATCGCTTAAGCTATGCCAATAATAACTACTGTGCCTTTATTCGTCAGGATCTCAATGATCAGATTTTTTATGCTTGCATTTATTTTGTTGCTATTATTTTGGGAAGTATATTAATAGTCGGATCTTGTACATTTATTATGGATTATGATCATCCTGATAGCGGTAGCATGCTTTGTTTTATAGGAGTTGGTGGCTTTATTACCTGTTGTGCCGCTTTATATCTATCCATTCCTGAATTTTACCAGAATGCTTTCTCCCGTCTTGGCAGCCCCATTATATTTAACCGTAAAACGGGTAAAGTCTATGTTAACGAAAGTTACTTTTTTAACTTTAAAGTATTGCGGCACCCTGCGGTATTTTTACAACCGAAAAAACGCCGAATAAAGGAGTATGATTGGGATGACTTGCATGGCGTTATTATTCATAATATGTCACGTAATGCCCTAACCTCGACCGTGCTAATGGTGTGCCAACCTGGCACACATCAAGTGATTGATCATATTATGTTAGATCCTGCCCGAGCTGGCGCAGGGAGCACATTTGTTTGGGGTTGGATCAATAGTTTTATGTTTTTTTGTCATGTTGCCAATATCGATGATGGTGAATATAAATCAGATCAAGAAGCGGAATTTAAAGCCCATAGGATTGACGGTCAAGGCTGGCCCGAATGGATGGTTGAAGCGTTTAATGCCACATCACAAGCAGAGCTTGCGGAAATTAAACAACGGCATCATGTAAAATAATAAAATTTAAGATAGGGAATAAAACAATGCCATCAAAATACCGCCCACACATCTTTGGTTGGTTTGGTGATCTAGATAAAGGCCCACGTTTAGTGCCCCTGCATGACGATCGCTTAAGCTATGCCAATAATAACTACTGTGCCTTTATTCGTAAGGTTTCCTCAGATCAAATTTTTTATTTATGTATTTACATTATTGCTGTTATTCTTTTATTCATTGCAGTAGTTCTATTATCTATATTAACTTATTTATGTAACCCAATTTTAGAAACTAACATATTTTTAGTTGCCTTAAGTGGTGTTATTTTATGCTTTATTGCTATGTATCTTGTTATTCCAGAAATCTATCAGAATTTATTTTCCCATCGTGGTAGCCCCATTATATTTAACCGTAAAACGGGTAAAGTCTATGTTAACGAAAGTGACTTTTTTAACTTTAAAGTATTTCGGCATCCGGCGGTATTTTTACAACCGAAAAAACGCCGTATAAAAGAGTATGATTGGGATGACTTGCATGGTGTTATTATTCATAATATGTCACGTAATGCCCTAACTTCAACGGTATTAATGGTGTGCCAACCGGACACGCATCAAGTGATTGATCATATTATGTTAGATCCTGCCTGAGCTGGTGCAGGGAGTACATTTGTTTGGGGGTGGATCAATAGTTTTATGGTGTTTTATAAATCAGCCAATATCGATGACGGTGAATATAAATCAGATCAAGAAGTGGAATTTAAAGCCCATAGGATTGACGGTCAAGGCTGGCCCGAATGGATGGTTGAAGCGTTTAATGCCACTTCGCAAGCAGAGTTAGCCGAAATTAAACAACGGCATCATGTAAAATAATAAAATTTAAGATAGGAAATAAAACAATGCCATCAAAATACCGCCCACAAATCTTTGGTTGGTTTGGTGATCTAGATAAAGGCCCTTATAGTGTGCCCCTGCATGATCGTCGCTTAAGCTATGCCAATAATAACTACTGTGCCTTTATTCGTCAGGATTATAATGATCAAATTTTTAATGCTTGTTTGTATATTATTGGTTTTATCTTTGGAACTGGCTCTACTTTTAGTTTTCTTTGGTTAATAACGGAATATGATAATCCTACAATTAAACCGTTTACTTTAATGATAATTATAGTTGGATTTATTGCAAGTTGTTTAGGTATGTATGTTCTAATTCCTGAACTCTATCTAAATTTGTTCTCGCGTCGTGGCAGTCCCATTATATTTAACCGTAAAACGGGTAAAGTCTATGTTAACGAAAGTGACTTTTTTAACTTTAAGTTTTTACGGCATCCGGCGGTATTTTTACAACCGAAAAAACGCCGTATCAAAGAGTATGATTGGGGCGATCTGCATGGCGTTATTATTCATAATATGTCACGTAATGCCCTAACTTCAACGGTATTAATGGTGTGCCAACCCGGCACGCATCAAGTGATTGATCATATTATGTTAGATCCTGCCCGAGCTGGCGCAGGGAGTACATTTGTTTGGGGTTGGATCAATAGTTTTATGGTGTTTTATAAATCAGCCAATATCGATGATGGTGAATATAAATCAGATCAAGAAGCGGAATTTAAAGCCCATAGGATTGACGGTCAAGGCTGGTCAGAATGGATGGTTGAAGCGTTTAATGCCACATCGCAAGAAGAGTTAGCTGAAATTAAACAACGGCATCATGTAAAACAATAAGGTTCAATGGCTCAGGTGTGGTAGGATAAAAAATTTTACTTTGATAAGTATGATTGCAACCGTAATATGATGACAGGGCTTCCTGAGCCTGATTATAACAAAATTGACGAACCAGCTGAATTTACTTTAACCACATCGGCTAATCATCTTACTGATAAAACAACAACCAATAGCGACAAGCCAGTTCAAAATGGGCTCATTATCAATAAATGGATCGCTGGCACCATAAGTGCATTTAATATTGTAAAATATCAAATCATTGTGCAATACAATAACCGTGAAGACGTGCCATTAATCGTGACTAAAAACAATAAAATTTAAATTAAGGAGCAGAACAATGCCATCACAATATCAACCCCAAATTTTTGGTTGGATAAGCGATTTAGAAAAAGGCGGTAACTATTTAACGGGGGCGGATCAGCGTCTTCTCTATGCCAATGATAACTACTGTGCTTTTATTCGTAAAACAAAATCTGATCAAATATTTTACTTATCCATGCTTTTTGTTCTTTGTGTCCTTTCAATACCATTAATCTACTTATCTATAAATTTAATTTTAGAATTAGCATTAAGAAAAGAAACTTTCTTGATGATTAATTTCATCGTGATATTAATTGCTTCTTTAGTTGCTTTATATATATTTATTATCCCTGAATTCTATCAAAACCTTTTTATGCGCCGAGGAAGCCCCATTATTTTTAATCGCAAAACGGGTAAAGTGTATATCAATGAAAGCTATTTTTTTAATTTTAAAGTGTTACGCAATCCGCTAACCTTTTTGCATCCGAATAAAAAACGCATAAAAGAATATGACTGGGCCCATTTACAAGGGGTGGTGGTGCATAATTTTTCACGCTCTTCACTCAACACCACCATATTAATGGTGTGCAAACCTCATACCCATAAAACAATCGACCATATATTGTTAGATCCATTACGTGCAGGCATAGGCAGTTATTTGGTTTGGGGTTGGGTCAATAACTTTATGTGTGCTAACAAATTAGCGGGTCTAAACGACGGCAAATACAAATGGGAACAAGAAACCCAATTTAAAGAAAAAATTATTAAAGGCCAAGGCTGGCCAGAATGGATGGTTGAAGCGTTTAATGCCACATCGCAAGCAGAGTTAGCCGAAATTAAACAACGGCACAATATAACGCAATAGCTGAAAAATAGTTGTAGTTTGGCAAGGATGGGCAAAGCCATGAGGAGCGGTATGGTAATCCAATTTTACTAGTAGTACAGCAAAAAAGTGGAAAATTCTCTATGGTAAAAGTAAAAGAGGATAAAGCATCAAATCTATTTAAAAAAAGATGAAGCCAGTATTCCAATTAAGGAGCTTTACCGTAAAGCAGTTAAGAAGATATTTTAATTTCTATAAAAAACAAATAATCAATCAGAAATTCAATAAAAACATTTATTTTATTGAAGTTGTTATTTTAATTAATTACCATACTCACTACCAATAAACAGCCTAATCACGAACGAATAAAAAACAAACCACACAAAATCACCAACAGTAAGGATAAAAAGCTAGCAATTTTATACAATTTATGGTATAAAACGCGCGCTACATTTCGCATTATTTTTTTACAAAAATAACTGTGAATAACAGCATTACTTTTAATGATTAATTAACGTTATAACACACACATATTATTACACTTTTCCGGGGTGCCTTTTGCTTAATGCAATTAGGTCGGATAAAGCGGATATGTGGAGGCATAACCCCAACGTCAAAATGAGGAAATCATGACTACTACAGTATCAATGCGCGATATGTTACAAGCGGGTGTACACTTTGGACACCAAACTCGTTATTGGAACCCAAAAATGAAACCATTTATTTTTGGTGCACGTAACAAAGTTCACATCATCAATCTTGAAAAAACAGTTCCTATGTTCAACGAAGCATTAGCTGAATTAAATAAGGTTGCCGCTCGTAAAGGTAAAATTTTATTTGTTGGTACAAAGCGTGCAGCTAGCGAAGCGATCAAACAAGCGGCTGAAAGCTGTGGACAATACTACGTTAATCACCGTTGGTTAGGTGGTATGTTGACTAACTGGAAAACAGTACGTCAATCAATCAAACGTCTAAAAGATTTAGAAACACAAGCTAGTGATGGTACATTTGACAAATTAACCAAAAAAGAAGCACTAATGCGTGCTCGTGAAATGGCTAAATTAGAAAATAGCTTGGGTGGAATTAAAAATATGGGTGGCTTACCCGATATGATTTTTGTTATTGGTGCAGACCATGAACATATCGCTATCAAAGAAGCTAACAATTTAGGTATTCCAGTCATTGCTGTTGTTGATACTAACTCAGATCCAGATGGTATTGATTACATCGTTCCAGGTAATGATGACGCAATCCGCGCAATTCAATTATATGTAAATGCGGTTGCTGATGCAGTTCGTGCGGGTCGTGAGCAAAACCAATCTCCAGTCTCTGAAGCAAGCTTTGTTGAAGAAGCTCCAGCAGCTGAATAATAAACTCAAATATTTTCAGGGTCGATCTGTAAAATAATCAAATCGACCCATTCTAATGAAAATCATCACAATGGTTAAATAGAGGATTAAAAAATGGCTGAAGTTACCGCTTCTATGGTAAAAGAACTGCGCGAAAGAACTGGCGCAGGCATGATGGAATGTAAAAAAGCATTAGTTGAAGCTAATGGCGACATTGAACTTGCAATTGACAACATGCGTAAATCAGGTCAAGCAAAAGCGGCTAAAAAAGCAGGCCGTGTTGCTGCTGAAGGTGTGATTATTTCTAAAATCGCTGCTGACAAAAAATTCGGTGTTATTTTAGAAGTTAACTGTGAAACAGACTTCGTTGCAAAAGATGCTGGCTTCCTAGCATTTAGTGACAAAGTAGCACAAGCAGCATTAGCTGATCGTATTACTGATGTTGCAACCCTACAAGCAAAATTTGAAGAAGAGCGCACAGCATTAGTCGCTAAAATCGGTGAAAACATCGGTATTCGTCGTGTTGCTGAAATTGCAGGTGACGTAGTAGGTAGTTACCAACACGGTGCTCGTATTGGTGTATTAGTTGCTGCAAACGGTGCTGACGATGAGTTAGTTAAACACATCGCAATGCACATTGCTGCAAGCAAACCAGAATACGTTGATCCAAGTGATGTTCCTGCTGATGTGGTTGAACATGAACGTAACATCCAAATCGACATTGCAATGCAATCTGGTAAACCACGCGAAATCGCTGAAAAAATGGTTGAAGGTCGTATGCGTAAATTTACTGGTGAAGTTTCTTTAACTGGTCAACCATTTGTAATGGAACCATCAAAAACTGTTGGTGACTTATTAAAAGAAAAGAACGCAGCAGTTGCTTCATTCATCCGTTTTGAAGTGGGTGAAGGTATTGAAAAAGTCGAAGTTGACTTTGCAGCAGAAGTTGCAGCGATATCAAAACAATCTTAATTGTTTAAAAAAAACCGCCGTTAAGGCGGTTTTGTTTATCTACAAAATATCTTAAAATAATTATTTGTTAGTATTTACTGGCTAAATAATCAAGTAACGAAATAGCGAGATTTTATATGGCAACCCCTTTTTATAAACGTATTCTTCTAAAACTCAGTGGTGAAGCGCTACAAGGCGACGAAGGCTTTGGTATTGATGCAACGGTTCTTGATCGCATGGCGCAAGAAATCAAAGAATTAATTGAAATGAACGTTCAAGTTGCAGTTGTGATTGGGGGGGGTAACCTATTTCGTGGTGCAGGTCTTGCAAAAGCAGGAATGAATCGTGTTGTTGGTGATCACATGGGAATGCTAGCAACTGTCATGAACGGTCTTGCAATGCGTGATGCATTACACCGAATTGAAGTAAACGCTCGCCTAATGTCAGCCATTCCATTAAATGGCGTATGCGATGATTACCGTTGGACTGAAGCAATTAGCTTACTTCGTCATGGTAAAGTGGTGATCCTTTCTGCAGGTACAGGTAATCCATTTTTTACAACCGACTCGGCAGCGTGTTTGCGTGGCATTGAAATTGAAGCCGATGTTGTTTTAAAGGCTACCAAAGTTGATGGCGTCTATTCTGCAGATCCTGTAAAAGATCCTAATGCGACACTTTACAAAACACTCAATTATGACAAAGTACTCGAAGACGAATTAAAAGTCATGGATTTAGCTGCTTTTACGCTAGCGCGTGACCACAATTTACCTATTTGTGTTTTCAATATGAATAAACCAGGCGCATTGCGTCGTGTCATTTTAGGTGAACCAGAAGGAACATTAATTAATAACAAGGCAACCGTAACCTGCTAATTATTTTTATTTTAAATAAGGTTTTTATTATGTTAAACGAGATTCAAAAAGAAGCACAAACGCGCATGGAAAAAAGTATCGATGCGTTTCAAACTCACATTTCTAAAGTAAGAACAGGGCGCGCATCGCCAAGCTTATTAGATGGCATTATGGTCGAATATTATGGCAGTCCAACGCCACTACGCCAACTAGCTAACATTGTTGCTGAAGACGCAAGAACGCTAGCGATTACTGTATTTGACAAATCACTTACGCCACTAATTGAAAAAGCAATCTTAACATCAGATTTAGGGCTTAACCCAGCGTCAGCAGGTACTGTTATTCGTGTTCCCCTTCCGCCATTAACTGAAGAACGCCGTCGCGATTTAACTAAAATTGTCCGTAACGAAGCAGAACAAGGCCGAGTATCAATCCGTAATATTCGCCGTGATGCTAACGACCAAATCAAAGCATTACTAAAAGATAAAGAAATATCTGAAGATGATGAACGTAAAGCACAAGATTTAATCCAAAAAGCGACCGATGCCGCAATTAAAAAATTAGATACAGTGCTTGCTGATAAAGAAAAAGAACTAATGGAGTTCTAATTCCTAACTGTTTTCTTTCTAACAAAACAAACGCTCTGCTTAGTAAAACAGAGCGTTTTATTTATTGACAGTAAATATATTGACTATTTTACAGCCATAATTAAAAATTAAGATAATCCTTATCAAGTTCATTTTCGTTATTGCAATAATTTTCTTCTTTTTGCGTACATTGACGAGAAAACTCATCATTTGATTTATCATCAAATTTTTTATACTGACATAGCGAATTAATTAAAGTGAAGTGATTTTTGTTGACATCATATTGGTGTGTTTCTGTCACAATAACAGCGCCATTATCTTTAATAGAACAAAATTTTCGCTTAGTAGCTTGTTTTTTATTTTCATCAAAGGTTATATAACGACCTTCTAAATTTAGATAAACAAACTTTCCTTTTTTCTTATTGAAAGCGTAATAACGATCAATAATTGGGATGTCCACGACATCATCGGTTGTTTGTGAGATATAAAATTCATTATTATCACCATCAAAGTTATAATCATCGGTATTAATGCTTTGATCATCTTCTTTAGATCCAAACAAATAATCATTATATAGATGATAACCTTGTTTTATTGTATCGATTGACATAAATGCATAACCATCAAAATCATCAATTGTTTGCAATAAACTGCCATCTCTTTTTCGGTAAATATTAATACCAACCATTTTAGTCGCACAGCCTTTTATAGATAAAATGACTTTAAAAAAATAATCTTTGGTAGTTCTGTGTTGTAAAAATTCAACATTTTTAGACTTCTTTTCAGACTTATCAGGAATACATCCAAATTTAAATTCACTTTCTAACTTTGTTTTATCTAATGGAATCTTATCTGATTCAACATTATTTTCATCTTTATTTTCGCTTTCAAAAGACGTTTTACCTAATAATTTAGGGGTATTAGTTATATTATTTATATACACAACTCTATTAGTACCATAATCATAATGATATTCTTCTTTATATTTTCCATTAGTTTTAATTTGAATACCATAATCGGCAACTACAAAATTAGGTAAAAAGAATATTAAAATTAAAAAATATTTCATTGTATTTGTACATCCTTACTAATTATTTTAGCCATTTTTTTAGTGATAATTTTTATTGTTTTTACCAGTCTCTAAACGAATTCCATGGTACCCAGTTGATTATTTCACCATTCTTTTTACTTTGATAGCTGACTTTAAACCACAAAAGTTCCTTATTTTTATCTTCAATTTCTTCCATTTTATTTTCGTCCCTCTCTATATCAAGAATTTTGACAAAATCGTTTCGTTTTAAATAGTTATCAATTGGATGCTGAAAATCAGGTTGTTCATAAAGTTGGACTTTTGCTAGTTGAATATAAGAATGAATATCTCGTTTTTTTGTTGATTTATCCAACAGTGCTGAAAGTTTTTTCATATCATAAAAGGTGAAATGACCACTAGAATCAAGAATATCTAAACCAATCATATATGGGAACTGGAGACTATTTGAATTTACCATTCTTTGAAACACTTCAACATTGTTGAAATGGTATTGCTTATCTTTATTGGCCATTATTACCGTATATTTATCTAAATCATAATCTTTGATAGATTGGTAACGTTGATAAAAATTAATATCCCCCACTTTGGCAACAAGCACATCAAAATCTCTATACGCTAGACTTTCATCAGTATGGGGAAAATAAGCATAAGAATTTATTGATTCAGGCGAAAAATAGATAAAAAATTTATATAAATCATCAACTCTATTTAATGTTTGTCTATTTATACAATATGAATATTGTGTCTTCATCAAATTTATTAACCGTCTTCTGACATATACACAATCAGCAGTTAAATGACTATCTAGGATAGTTATTGGAATATAAGCTTCAGTATTATGAGTCCTTGTGCCAGTGTAAAAAAAAGTGGGTTTATTCATCCAATTGACAAATTTAATATCAAGTTCCTCAAACAATCCAATTAAATTTTTAAATTGGTAATCCATATCATCCGATTTAACTTCTAATATAGTAGGTTTTAAAAATTCACCATTTTCATCATCACAGCGATAAGTAGTAAAATGATAAGCTTTAGAGTGGATATTAAAAGAATAATTTTTAATCTCTGTCTTATTTAAGCAAGGTGTCTCCGCATAGCAGATATTACAAATTGTTATGCATATTATTAATATAATACTTTTTTTAAACATTCTTTTTACCAAACAGTGTTTTTATTTTGAATAATAAAGGTTTTATTATGTTAAACAAGCTTCAAAAAGAAGCTGAACTTAGTATAACGAATATGGCTAGCCAAAAAATGTATCCAAGATATAGAACAATTTATACCTTTATTAAACGATTCCGTGTCAAAATTGTAACTATTCTTCAATCACCAAGAACTAATTATACCTATCTATACCTATCTATACCTATCAAAATAAGTTAGAAATAAAATATGTAAAAGCACAATTCATGCCTTTAAAGCATATCTACCTATAAAATATAAGTATTTTACATGGGTTGATGAAGTGCTTATACTCTTAACGAACTTATCTATATAAGTAAGATCATATCAGGTTTAGAAGCGCTTGCTAGCCGAAACACCAACGTTAAATTCACAATTGAACAAGTTGAATAAAAGGGACTTGATATAATGAAAACACCATTATCCAGTCACACTAAATTAGAAAAAAACTCACACTGGTCTGCTGTTTTTTCACTATTTATGGGCGTAACGAGTCTTATTTCGGCTGAATTCATTCCAATTAGTTTATTAACACCTATTGCACAAACGCTAAATATTACCGAAGGAATGGCGGGGCAAACGGTTACCGCAGTGGGGATTTTTGCTGTTCTTGCTAGCTTAATGCTAGCGCCACTAACCCAAAATATAAATAGACGATTGGTGTTATTAACACTGTCTATTTTATTGGTGATAGCTAATATATTAGTCGCATTTACCCCTAATTACACAATTTTATTAATGGGGCGCAGTATATTGGGAATATGTGTTGGTGGATTTTGGTCTATGGCCTCAGCGGTAACGTTACAACTTGTATCGGAAAAAAATCTGCCTCGAGCATTGAGTACTATCTATGCGGGGGTTTCAGTTGCAACGATTATATCACTACCGCTAGCAAGTTATTTAGGAAACCTTATTGGTTGGCGAACTATCTTTTTACTATCCGCATTGCTAGGGGGTATCGCTTTTATTTGGCAATTTATTGCATTACCCTCTTTACCCGCACAGCAAGGTAACAGTTTTAAAAATATGTTTTTACTCTTAAAGCAACGCTGGATAACGCTTGGAATAGTTGCCACCATATTAAGTTATGGGGGATATCATATTTTATTCACTTATTTAAGACCGTTTTTAGAACACAATCTTGCTTTAGCAACCAATACCCTATCTACAATTTTACTACTATTTGGCATTGCTAACTGTATTGGTACTGTTATTGCTGGTTTTGTTATGGGTAAACAATTTAAAACAACTATGATACTGGTTCATTTTATTTTATTGATTCTTGCTGTTATCTTCATGTTCAGCCATACCAATAAAACTATGAGTATATTGCTTATTATTGCTTGGGGATTAATGTTTGGTTTTATCCCTGTGGGATGGTCAACTTGGATTGTCCGCACGCTTGCCGATAAAGCTGAAATGATGGGGGGATTATCGGTTGCTGCCATTCAGTTTTCTATCGGATTAGCGGCTGCAATTGGCGGGTTTATCTTTGATAATAAGGGAATGCAAGGAATCTTTTTTAGTTCTGCGCTAATCTTTTTATTTGCCTTGATATTAATAAAGCTCAGCTTTTGGTTATTTAACCGTATAACAGGGCAATCTCTTACATAAGTAGCGTTTTGTATCACGTTGCAAATAAATATCAAAAATGTTCTTTTAGTTGTTTTAAAAACAGCTCAGCAGCTTTAGAAAATACATGATGCTTTTTCCAAACAATATTTACATCTACCTGTAATTTTGGATATAAAGGTCTAAAACAAAGTGGCGTGTTGCCTGCAGTATTAATTAATTTATCTAAACACAAAGCATAGCCAATATTTTGTTCAACCATTAGTGCCGCATTAAAAATTAAGTTATATGTTGCAGTAATATTTAATTTTTCGTAATTAAGTTTAAACCATTTTTCAATGCTATCACTAACATATTTTTGTTGAGATACAATTAGCGGTAATGCCTGCAAATCAGACGGAGAAATCACCTTAAGGTTTGCTAACGCACAGTCTTTTCTCATTAATACGCCCCAAGTATCTTGTTGAGGAAGACATAATGATTCATACTTTGTTAGATGACTAGGCTCGATTAACACACCAAAGTCCAATAACCCCTTATCAATACGCTCACTTACATCATTTGCATTACCACTATAAATATGGATTCGAATTTGCGGATAGCTATCTTGCATTAATTTAATAACATTCACCACCAACTTCATTGCATCGGTTTCTGCACATCCAATATAAATATCACCACAAACACTTTCGCTTAAGGATTGAAACTCGCTTTCTGTTTTATGAACAAGTTCAAGTATCTCCTCAGCACGTTTACGCAATCTTATACCTTCATCTGTTAAAGTAATTCGCCTGCTGCCTCGAATAAATAGGGGCGTGCCAAGTGACTGCTCAAGCTCCATAAGTTGACGGGATAAGGTAGGTTGAGTCAAATGCAAATTATTTGCAGCAGCGGTAATACTTTCTTCTTTAGCAAGAGCAAGAAAATAACGTAAAATTTTTATCTCTAACATTTACCTTTTCCACCATTTTTTATTTAACAAAATTTTATAGTTAAATGATTTTGTTAAAAATAGAATATTGCTTCTGTTTTATTATTAACATAGTCTTTTAAAAAATCATAAGGTTTTTATCATAACTTACCTTTGTTTAATAAATAACACTTTATTAACGACAGGTTTGCCTAAAAATTATCGAAAACTGATAAAAAATCAGTCAGGAAAGGTATTGATTTTATTGAAGTTTTTTTTGCAGTTTTTTTCCAAAAAAACAAAAACCTTTTATTTTTATCTGTACTCTTTTTTACAATTACTCATAATGTTACTATAATAACATTATCACCCTATATCTGTTATTTAAATAACATTTTACACCTAACAAATTCATTAAATTAGACAGCAAAACTAAAAAATTTAAGGACATCACTATGAATTATGCAAACTATATCGATCATACTTTACTTGCAATGAACGCAACAAAAGACCAAATCACTAAACTCTGTGAAGAAGCCAAACAATATCACTTTTATTCAGTTTGTGTAAATTCAGGCTATGTTCCTTTAGTGGCTAGTTTGCTAAAAGGTAGCGATGTAAAAGTGTGTTCAGTGGTTGGCTTTCCGTTAGGTGCAATGCTAACTAGTGCTAAAGCCTTTGAAACCGAAATGGCCGTTAAAGCTGGTGCGCAAGAAATCGATATGGTTATTAATGTGGGGTGGTTAAAAAGCAACGATTGGGATGCGGTTAAACAAGATATTGAGGCGGTATTTAATGCGTGTGGTGCTATGCCATTAAAAGTGATTTTAGAAACTTGTTTATTAACTAAAGACGAAATTGTTAAAGTCTGTGAAATCTGTAAGCAAATCGGTGTTGCTTTTGTTAAAACCTCGACTGGGTTTAGTGTATCTGGCGCAACGGTTGAGGATGTTAAGTTGATGCGTGATACTGTTGGTAATGCGATGGGCGTTAAGGCATCGGGCGGTATTCGTGATCGTCAAACGGCTGAAAAAATGGTTCATGCGGGGGCGTCACGTTTAGGGGCTAGTGCGGGTATTGCGATTGTTTCTGGTGATGCCACTTCGACCAGTGATTATTAATCAATCATATCAATTAATAAGCTACTTATGTAACTTATTACTGTTGATTTATGGGATTAGCATGGAAACACAATCACAAAAAAGAGTGAATGATCTTATTCAACTTTTAAAAAAAACAGATAAGATTCATTTAAAAGATGCCGCCAAGCTGTTGGCGGTTTCAGAAATGACCATTCGGCGAGATTTGAGTAATGTAGACGGTTCCCTAAGTGTTTTGGGTGGCTATGTTGTTAGTGATGCTCGTCATCAAATCACCCCGTACTTTTTGTCAGACCAACAAGATAAACAGGTTTATGAAAAGCAACATATTGCCAATATAGCCAGTCAATGCGTTGTAGAAAACGATACCGTGTTTTTTGATTGTGGTACCACCATTCCTTTTATTATTGATGCTATTGATGATGATGTGGCGTTTACTGCGATCTGTTATTCGTTAAACGCATTTTTAGCATTACAAAATAAACCCAATTGTAAGACAATTTTATGTGGTGGGCATTATCAGGCGAATAATGCGATTTTTACCGCTATTAGTCAGCCAAGTGAATTAAATTCGATTTGCCCGAATAAAGCATTTATTTCGGCTGCGGGGATTGATATTAAGCAAGGCGTAACGTGTTATCATTTTGATGAGCTTGATATGAAGCGTGCCGCGATACAACGTTCAGGTCAAACTATGTTAATTGCGGATCACACTAAGTTTGATCAAGTGAGGCCAGCTTTTATTGGTGGGTTAACTTTGTTTAATCAAATTATTACAGATAAAGCGCCGAGTAATGAGTTTATTACTTTTTTTAATAACCATAAGATAACGTTAATTTATTAATATGAAAAACATTACAATTTTAGGTTCGACAGGCTCAATTGGTTGCAGTACGCTAACGGTTATTCGTCAAAACTCTCAGCTTTTTAAGGCTTATGCTTTAGTTGGTGGAAGCAATGTAACGAAAATGACTGAGCAATGCCAAGAATTTAAGCCTAAATATGTTGCCATGGCAACCGCACAAGCCGCGGCAGAGTTAAAAGCAAATCTTGCTAATTTAAAATTGGATATTGATGTATTAAGTGGTGAACACGCCATTTGTGACTTAGCGCAGTTGCCTGAAGTCGATCAAGTGATGGCGGCTATTGTGGGTGCGGCAGGATTAAAACCAACGCTTGCTGCGATTAAAAAAGGTAAGCGTATTTTTCTGGCCAATAAAGAATCGCTAGTAACCTGTGGGCATTTGTTTATGCAAGCGCTTAAAGAGTATGGCGCTGAGTTGTTACCAGTGGACAGCGAGCATAACGCTATTTTTCAGAGTTTGCCAACGGCGGTACAGCATGATTTAGGTTTTGCTAGTCTTGCTGATCATGGCATTACTAAAATTGTGTTAACAGGATCTGGTGGACCATTTCGTGATTGGGATTTAGCTAAACTAGCGCACGTTACTCCCGAGCAAGCAGTGGCTCACCCTAATTGGTCAATGGGTAAAAAAATATCTGTCGATTCGGCAACGATGATGAATAAAGGGCTTGAGTATATTGAGGCTCGTTGGTTATTTAATGCTAGTACTGATGAAATGGAAATTATTATTCATCCGCAATCAATCATCCATTCCATGGTGCGTTATCAAGATGGTAGTGTGGTGGCCGAACTTGGTGTGCCTGATATGTGTACGCCAATTGCCTATGCGATGTCATATCCACAGCGTATTTTGTCAACTGTACCACCCTTAGATTTTACAAAAGTTTCGGCATTGACGTTTAATGCCCCTGATTTTAATCGCTATCCTTGCCTAAAATTGGCTATAGATGCTTTTAATCAAGGACAAGCGGCAACGACGGCTTTAAATGCCGCCAATGAAATAGCTGTCGAGGCTTTTTTACAACGCAAAATCGGTTTTATGGATATTGCAAATCAAGTTGCGGCAACCTTAGATAAACTCAATTTACCTGAACCTCAGACCATCGAGGATGTGTTAGTAATTGATAAATGGGCTCGAGAACAGTGTAGTAAGCTATAACTTAAGTGTTATAGCTGTGTTTTATAAACGCGGCAAGGTGTGCCCATCGCAATGACATTGCTTGGTATATCACGATCAACTATACTGCCAGCTGCAATAACTGTGTTATCGCCAATGGTCACATTAGGTAATACAATCACATTGCCGCCGATCCAAACGTGATTGCCGATTGTAATTGGCTTTGCAAATTCAAGTCCGTTATTACGAGTTTGGCAATCTAATGGGTGTCCTGAGGTATAAAATCCACAATTGGGTGCAACCAGTACATTATCGCCAAAAGTAATTTTAGCCGCATCTAACATAATGCAATTGAAATTAGCAAAAAAATTTTCGCCAATTTCAATATTGTAGCCATAATCACATTGAAAACCAGGCATGATCGTAAACTGTTGCCCAGTTTTGCCTAATAGGATTTGGAATAACTGTTGTCGTTGCTGTTTGGCTAATGGCGATAATTGGTTTATTTGAAAACAAAGATCTTGCGCATAAAGCCTTTCGTTAGCCAGTAAATCGATCTCTGGGTTATAGAGCAAACCTGCTAGCATTTTCTCTTTTTCGCTCATGTTACTACGCCATTTGTTTTGCTGTTAATGCAGGGTTATCACTAATAAACGATTGTAAAAAAGCGCTATCAGGAAGTGCAGTTAACGCCCCTTTTTGAGTTGTTGCTAACGCGCCGCAAGCACTGGCAATAGTCATCATGCTTTCTAACATAAGTTTATCGTCTGGCATACCGGACGTTGCAATACTACTTAATAATCCTGCAACGAAAGCATCGCCGGCACCGGTTGTATCAATGCTGTTAACATGATATGAATCGAACGAAAATGTTTTACCATGCCATAAAACTACACTGCCATCTTTACCTTTTGTAACTAATTTGAGTTTTGCATCATAATGTTGTTGTAACTTATTTAAAGCGGCACACCAATCGTTAGATTCGGTTAGCCAAAATAGCTCTTCATCAGAAAGTTTTAGTATGTCGGCATCATGACAAAATTGCGTAATAATTGTGCGCATTTCGTTTTTATCATGCCACATTTGTTCACGTAAATTGACATCAAAGCTGATTAAACCCTTTTTACCATTCAACCTTTCAATCGCTGTTTTTAATGTTTGACGGCAATTCTGCCCAACTAAAGCTAGCGAGCAAAAATGTAAAATATCTTGGTTAAATTTAGGAATCGCTTGTTGAGATAAAAATTGATCGGCCGATGGCGAAACTAAAAAAGTAAAGCTTCGTTCCCCGTTGTTACCTAAATCAACCACTACGGTACTGGTTTTGTGGTGTTCATCTTTTTCAAGGCTTTGGCAATCAACGTGATGTTGGCAAAATGTTTTTTCCATAAAATGACCAAAAGGATCGTTGCCTACTCGCCCAATAAATCCCGACTGAAGACCTAATTTTGCAACACCAATGGCAACATTAGCCGGTGCGCCACCAGCACATGCTTTATAATTCATATCACCAAGGGGTAATAAATCAACGACGGCATCGCCAAGAGACCAAACTTTAGTATTATTCATTTTACGACCTAATTTGTGTTAATTATGTTTAAATTCAGTGAATATATCGATATTTTATGTAAATTAGTTAGGTTTTATTATTTAATATATTGTTATTAAAGATTAATCATAGACTAAATCATTTATCAAAAAAATCATGGTTAATATTAAAAATGTGTGATATTAATCACATATTTCTCTTGTTATTTTAACATTAGTTAACGTTAACAGATAAGTTGGAGTACTATGTAATTATATCAATCTAATATTGGGTGAATAAAGGGGATTTTATGTCTAATGCTATTGATAAAGCTAATCAAGCTGTTGAAAATTTAGAAAAAGAGATGAATAAAGAATACTATCCACATTTTCATTTAGCACCACAAGCGGGATGGATGAATGATCCTAATGGGTTAATCTATTTTAAAGGGCAATATCATGCTTTTTATCAACATCATCCCTATAATGAAAATTGGGGACCTATGCATTGGGGGCATATGGTAAGTGATGATTTGGTAACATGGCGTCGATTACCAATAGCCATTGCACCTGATCAAGAATTTGATAAAAGTGGTTGCTTTTCAGGTTCTGCTGTTGATAACCATGGTGAACTGTGCCTGCTTTATACTGGTCATATTTGGTTAAATGGTGAAGGAAACGATTCTCAAATCAGCCAAACTCAATGCCTTGCAATTAGTAGAGATGGTATTCATTTTGAAAAACAGGGCACAGTGCTTGTTCCTAAAGATGGAATTATGCATTTTCGTGATCCTAAAGTTTGGCAGCAAGACGGTAAATGGTGGATGGTCGTTGGTCAACGAACTCCTGATGATGTGGGTGAGGTCTTACTTTATTGTTCTAATGATTTAAAACATTGGGAATTTGATCAGATTGTTGTCAGTAATATTGATCCTAATGTTTATATGCTTGAATGCCCAGACTTTTTTCCACTTGGTGATAAATGGGTTTTGATGTTTTCACCGCAAGGAATGAAAGCAAAAGGGTATCAATATCGTAATCGTTTTCAGTCAGGTTATATTGTTGGTGATTGGCAACCAGGAAAACCTTTTTCGGTTATTAAACCGTTCCAAGAAATGGATTTTGGACATGATTTTTATGCACCACAATCCTTTCTTGCCGCTGATGGGCGTCGTATTGTTTTTGCTTGGATGGATATGTGGGAATCAGCCATGCCAAGCAAAAAAGATAAATGGGCAGGCATGTTTACTCTTCCACGTGAACTTATTTTAGATCAAAATAATAAAGTCCGAAATCGTCCAATTAAAGAGCTTGAAGCATTACGAGAAAAGCCACAATCGCTAAGTAATATCATCCTAAACAATCAACTTAAAAATACGCATATTCAATCCATTAGCTGTGAACTTAAGATTGAATTTGATTTAACCCAAAGCGATGCCGAGCGGTTTGGATTGCAACTTGCCGCTACTGAAGATGGTAATCAAGCTACATTACTGTTTGTTGATCTGCAATCAAATCGTATTGTGCTTGATAGGAGCTTATCTGGTCTTGAATTACAAGGTTATCGCAGTGTACCGTTACCCGAAACAGATAAATTAACCTTGCACGTTTTTATTGATTCCTCATCAGTCGAAGTATTTGTTAATGAAGATTTATACAGTTTTTCAAGCCGTATTTACCCTAAATTACCGGCAAAGCGTCAAATTAATTTATTTGCTGAAAATGGACAAGCTAAAGTGACTAAATTAGATAGTTGGCAATTAAAGTCTATTTATGCGTAATATTTATTCACTGCCTAATGGCAGTGAATACTGGTTAATAGCTTGTTTGGTTAAGATGTTTTAGTTAGTGGTGACGTTTATATAAAAAATAATGTAAATTTAACCATTATCTAAATGATACAAAAATTTCGAATTAATTTAGTTTTTGCTTGTTTGAATTATAAAGATTTCCTTTCTAAATAAGGTGATGCCACATGTACTATCTCTTTTTGGGTTTGTTTGGTAATTATATGTAAGGCCGCTTGTTTACCAATTTCATAATGGGGAAGTTGGACGGTCGTTAGTGGCGGGTAAAATAGCTCACCAGTACCCACCATATTATCATAACCTAATACAGCGATATCCGATGGAATGTGAAGACCTTGACCAAGTAAAAATTGATAAGCTACAAAAGCAATGCGGTCGTTTCCACAAATTAGCACATCAAAATCAAGTGTTTTATTACAATGTTGTTTCAATATATCAACCGTCATCATATATTCTTGCTTAATATTACTTGGTAAATAAGTTATATGATAACTTTTTAAATCTTTTATGTTTTTTCCTGCATCTTGCCATGCTTGTTCGGCTGCTCTACGTCTAGTACTACCTGCCAAGGTTTTATCTGATAGGTAGATACATAAAGGTTTTTTATAACCTTTTTGAATTACTTGTTGCATAGCATGATATTGACCTAAATAGTCGTCTGGTATATAACAAGGTAATTTTTCAGAATTACTAATACAATTAGCTAATACTAGATTTTTTTTAAGTAATTTTTTAGGTAGATCAACTTTTCGTAACCCCATTGTTGTATAAATAATTCCATCGGGTCTATATGATAATAGCGTGTTAATTGCATGATCGGCGTGTTTATCATCAAACAAATTTACAATAAAAGTATTCCAACCATATTGTTGAGCGGTTTTCTCAATCGCTTGTAGTAATTCAACCGAAAAAGGTGTCATTGCTGTTTCTAAGGCTAGCACCCCAATAGCACGAGGTCCTGAATTATCACCTCTAATTTTTCGAGCTGACAAGTCGGGAACATAATTAAGCTGATCAATGGCTTGCTTGACTCGATTATAAGTTTCTTTGTTTAATTTGCTGGGATCATTTATTGCCCTAGATACTGTCATTAAAGATACTGATGCCAGTTTTGCAACATCCTTTAGTGAAGCCATATATAAATCCTTTTTACTTGCAAATATAGACGATTAACGATTAATAATAACTCGATAAAATGATAACACAATGATAAATGATAAAAAATGTGAGATAAGTAGCAATTATGAGAATTGGTTATGTTTATTCCTTATTAAATATGCTCATAATGTTAACATTAACATGTTAACGTTAAAAGAAACTGAATATAGGGTAATAAATATGAATATAGTGAAAAACAGAAATTATTGGTTCTCATCTGGTTACCTTTTTACATTTTATGCCGCATGGTCGTTGTGGTGGTCTTTTTATGCCATTTGGTTAAAAAGTAAAATTGGCTTATCGGGTGAGCAGTTAGGTATTGTTTATGCGGCCAATTCTGCTGCTGCCATGTTTTTTATGATTTTTTATGGCATTATTCAAGATAAACTACAAACAGGTAAAGCAGTTGTTACTTTTCAAAGTATCGTTATGATACTTATTGGTCCATTTTTAATTTATATATATGAACCTTTATTGCAAAATAATTTTATTTGGGGAGTTTGTATTGGTGCACCAGTTTTAAGTGCCAGCTTTATTTCAGGTAGCGCTTTGATTGACTCTTTTATTGAACGTATTAGCCGATTATTTGGCTTTGAATTTGGTTCTGCTCGTTTTTGGGGATCATTTGGTTATGCTGCTGCAACATTTGTTGCGGGTAAGTTATTTGGTATTGATCCTCATATTAATTTTTGGATGGCGTCGGTTGTTGCGGCTGTCTTTTTTACTATTAATATTGTATTTAAACCAAAACACTATCAAACATTATCGAGTAAAAATAACAATACCATTTTAACAGAAAAAACAACGACCATTCCAACAATGGGCGAAATCTTTTCTTTGTTTGGATTACAAAGATTTTGGTTGTTTGTGTTGTTTGTTATTGGTACCTACAGTTTTTACACTATCTATGATCAGCAATTATTTCCTAATTTTTATACTAGCTTTTTTGACAAACCAGAAGATGGTTATGAAGTTTATGGCTATTTAAATTCTTTCCAAGTCTTTTTAGAAGCAACTTGTATGATTATTGCTCCTTATTTTATTAACAAAATGGGGGCTAAAAAATCGTTATTAGTTGCTGCACTAGTCATGATTTGCCGAATTACATTATCTGCAACATTAGATAATATTTATTTAATTTCGTTAGTAAAACTATTTCATGCGATTGAAATTCCCTTATTTATTTTGGCAATGTTTAAATATATTGTAGGTAATTTTGATGCCCGATTATCTGCTACACTTTACTTAGTCGGTTTTAATATTTCATCAAATCTTGGTGTTATTGTGTTGTCATGGTTGGTGGGTAAATTATTTGATAATACAGGATATGCAACAACATTTTATGTGCTTGCAGGCGTTGTTTTACTTACTTCGATAATAGCAATATTTACTTTAAGTGACGAGAAAAAGGCAAAGCAACAATAGTTTTAAATTAGCACTAATAATTACAAAAATGGGAACATATTGTTTCCATTTTTCTTTTTTATCAATATTAAATAAATACAATTCTTGCTTCTAAGGAAAGTTTGCGAAACAATGTTAGCAATTTTAGTTATTGTGTATAGGGACTTGTAGTGAACGATAAAAAAATAGTTGTAAACCACGAAATGTTATGGCAAACCATTCGGCAAGAAGCCTTTGAATTAGTGGAAAGCGAGCCAATGCTAGCAAGTTATTTCCATGCAACTTTACTTAATCATGAAGATCTGGGTAGTGCTTTAAGCTATATTTTAGCTAATAAACTGGTCTCTCAGGTTATGCCCGCTATTGAAATTCGTGAAATTGCTAGGCAGGCTTATCAAGCAGACGAGACTATTATTCAATCCGCTATATGCGATATCATAGCTGTTTATATTCGTGATCCTGCCACTAATTATTATTCAACCCCTGTTCTTTATTACAAGGGCTTTTTGTCTTTGCAGGCTTATCGAATTGCTCATTGGCTTTGGAAACAAAACCGTAAATCATTGGCCATTTTTTTGCAAAGCCAAATTGCGATAGTATTTGGCGTGGATATTCATCCAGCGGCAAAAATTGGTTGCGGTGTGATGTTTGATCACGCAACGGGGATTGTGATTGGTGAAACGGTCGTAATTGAGAATGATGTTTCTATTTTGCAATCCGTTACATTAGGCGGTACGGGTAAAGAAAACGGCGATCGTCATCCTAAAATTCGAGAAGGGGTAATGATTGGCGCTCACTCAACAATTTTAGGTAATATCGAAATCGGTAAAGGTGCTAAAATTGGGGCGGGTTCTGTTGTGTTAGATCCTGTACCGCAACATACCACCGTTGCAGGTGTGCCAGCCAAAGTGGTGGGTTGCCCTGATTGCGAAAAACCAGCGTTAAATATGGATCAAGATATTTAATTAAGATAAAAAATGCCGTTGATATTTATCGACGGCATTTTAAATAAGTGTCAATTTAATAAGGGATTATTTAATAAATTACGACTTATTGTTAACATTTACATCCATAGTTGGATATGGAATATTGATATTATTTTCCGTTAATCCATTTTTGATATTTTCAAGTAGCTCACCTTTTACTGCTCCGTAGTTTTCATTTAATGTCCAAACTAATACATTAAAATTCATTGAAGAAGCATCTAAAACATCTAATCGAATAGTTGACTCTTTGGTTGTTAATATATTTTTTGTGTTATCAACTGCTTGTTTTAACACTTGGTAAACGGTTTGAATATCAGAATCATATCCAACATTAACCACCAAATCTAAACGTCTTTCAGGCAATCGTGTGTAGTTTACAATATTAGAATTGACGACTTGACTGTTAGGTATCACAACAAGTTCGTTGGTGGATGTGATTATGGATGTTGAAAAAATTTGTATTGAATCAACCACACCTTGCTGGCTATTAATCACAACTGTTTCGCCTACTTTAAATGGGCGGAAAATAATTAAAATAACCCCTGCTGCAAAGTTGGATAGAGAGCCTTGCAATGCCAAACCAACTGCTAATCCTGCCGCACCAATAATAGCGACAATCGATGCGGTTTGTACACCTAATTGGCCTAAAACTGCCACCAATGTCATAACAAGGATGGCATAATACGATAAGGCACTGACAAATTTAACCACAGTCGGGTCAACATGGCGGTTTGATAATATGCGTTTTAATTGGTTGCTAATAAACCGAGCGATAGCTCTACCAATAATCAAAATAAGAATAGCAAAGCAAAAATGGGCAATATAACTAAATACAACCCCATCATATCTTTTGATAAAATAAATGATATGATTTAAAAAGAGTTCAAAATTTGTATTATTATTACTCATAATATTATCCTCAGTAATCGGTAACTGATATTTCTGTCAACGTGTTTTATCGACATGAACTAAATCAGTTGTTTAGCTAATAAAGCCCAACGTGTATCAAAATCAGTTGTTGGTAGATGTTTAAAACCTGAACGAGAATAACGCGCCATCATACCTTCGCAAAAAGCCAATAATTGGCTAGATAAAATACGCTCATCAGTACTGAACGCAACGCCTTCACGAATTTTACGCTCACGTAAGACTTGCTTAATTTGTGTTTCAATCCGTTCAAATAGTTGGCTAATGCGTTCTTGTAATTGATCTTGTTCAAACATTAATGCGTGCCCAGTCATAATTCGAGTTAATCCTGGGTTTTTTTCAGAAAAGCCTAATATCAAAGCAAGAATAAGTTGTAAGCGAGTATATGTTTTTGGCTCATCTTGCATAATGACATTAATTCGAGACAACAAGATATCTTCAATATAGACAATTAAGCTTTCAAACATTTTGGTTTTGCTAGGAAAATGTCGATAAAGCGCTGCCTCAGAAACCCCAACCGTTGCCGCTAATTTAGCTGTCGTAATGCGTTGTGTACCTTCATTGGATTCAAGCATTTTGGCTAATGCCTGTAATATGTCTTCTTTCCGATTTTTATTTTTGTTTGTCACAATCATTTTTTACCCGAATGCCCAAATCCACCTTCACCTCGTGCTGACTCAACAAATTCATCAACAATGTTAAATTCAGCTTGTACAACCGGAACAATGATTAGTTGGGCAATTCGATCGCCTGCTTCAATCACAAAAGGGGTTTGACTTCGGTTCCAAACTGGAACAAATAATTGACCTTGATAATCCGAATCAATCAAACCAACCAAATTACCAAGCACAATACCATTTTTTGAACCAAGTCCTGAACGCGGTAATACCAATGCCGCTAAACTAGGATCGGCAATGTGCATTGATAAACCTGTTGGCGTTAAGATGGTTTCGCCTGGTTTGATTTCGGTTGTTTTATCAAACATTGCGCGCAAATCAATCCCTGCTGATCCTTCAGTTGCATAAGTAGGTAGCGGGAATTCATTTCCTAAACGTTTGTCTAATACTTTTATATCAATTTTTCTTTTCATCGTGACTCGCTTTATATCGTTTTATAACTGCTTCAAGTAATTGTGTTGCTAATTGTTGTTTGTTGCTTAATGGTAACGTTTGCTCACCATTTTGCCAATATAGCGTTAATGCATTTTGATCAGAATTAAAGCCGATGCTTTTGTCTGATACATCATTAGCGCAAATTAAATCTAGATTTTTCGTCGTTAATTTTTTTAGTGCATAAGCTTTAACATCATTGGTTTCAGCAGCAAACCCTACGACAAAAGGACGATGTGTTTTTAATGCGGCAACACTTGCAACAATGTCGGGATTTTTTACTAGTTCAATCACAAGTTCATCGTTATCGCCCGTTTTTTTGATTTTTTGCGTCGCAATTGTTTTAGCATGATAGTCAGCAACGGCGGCACAAGAAATAAAAATCGTCGATTTTTGGGCATGCTCCAATGCTTGGTCATACATCTGCCTAGCGCTTTTAACATCAATTCGGTTAACATTATTTGGTGTATCTAAATGAACCGGCCCACTGATTAAGGTGACCGTTGCACCCATTTGCGCCGCAGCATTTGCAATTGCAAAACCCATTTTACCCGAACTGTAATTACTAATATAACGGACAGGATCGATTTCTTCAATTGTTGGCCCTGCAGTAATCGTTATCGATATACCTGAAAGTACCGCAGTGGTTGAAAAATACTGTTTAATATTTTCAACGATTGTTTCAGGCTCTAACATTCTCCCCGGCCCAATATCACCACAGGCTTGAAAGCCACTGTCAGGCCCTAAAATTAAGGTGTTTCTTGATGCTAATACTGATAAGTTATGTTGCGTCGCCGCCGCTTTATACATTTGTTGATTCATTGCTGGTGCAATAACAACTGGCGACGGTGTTGCTAAGCAAACTGTTGATAATAAATCATCGGCAATGCCGTTAGCTATTTTGGCAATAATATTGGCTGTAGCTGGGGCAATAAGGACTAAATCGGCCCATTTGGCCAGTTCAATATGACTCATAGACAGCTCGGCAGATGGATCAAATAAATCACTCGATACCGAATTGCCCGAAACCGCTTGTAATGTCATTTTAGTAACAAAATGGCTAGCTGAATCGGTCAAAACAACACGCACTTGTGCGCCACATTTTTTTAAATGACGAACCAGATCAGGGCATTTATAAGCAGCAATGCCGCCAGTAATTCCTAATAAGATACGTTTACCTGTTAGACTCATAAGCCAGCTTCCTTCCTACCTAAAATGAAAGCGTTATATTACCACAATTCGGTTAGATAATAAGTAGCTCTTTCGCATTGGCTAATGTTGCATCAGTAATTTTGTCGCCCCCTAATAACCGAGCAAGTTCGTTTAAACGACCTGTATTATCTAGCTTTTGCATATCGGTTGATGTCTGCTTGCCGTTGGTTTGTTTGCTAACAAAATAGTGCTGATTTGCTTGTCCTGCAACTTGTGGTAAGTGGGTTACTGTAATCACTTGCGTTGATTCACCAAGTTGCCTTAATAGCTGACCGACCTTAGCGGCTGTTGGTCCACTAATACCAACATCAATTTCATCAAAAATTAAAGCTGGCGTATCCATTTTTTGAGCTGTTAACACCTGAATTGCCAAAGCAATACGCGACAGCTCACCACCTGAAGCCACTTTTGCAAGTGGTTGTGCGCTTTGCCCTGCATTGGTGCTGACTAAAAATGTTACCTGATCGGCGCCGTCTTCGTTTAATCGATTGTCATCAAAAGCAACATCAATACTAAATTGACCATTCGGCATGGATAAGTCGTGCATGATAGTGGTCACTTTTTTGGCTAGTGTTTTACTTATTGTTAATCTTTTTTGATGTAATTTTGTGGCAATTTCAACAGCAGTTTGATGGTATTTAGTAATATCATTTTTAAGTTGTTCACTTTGCTCATCTTGCTGATTGATCTGTTTAAATTCAGCTAACAAGGTTTGATGCAAATTTGGCAATTCTTCGGGTGAGACATGATGTTTACGCGCCAAAGCAATCTGTTTAGATAACCGCTGTTCAAGTTGCATAACTCGAGCAGGATCAAGCTCTAAACGTTCACTATAGTGACGAAGCTCATCGCTTGCTTCTTTAATTTGGATCGATGCGTCTTCCAACATGTTATAAACATTATTTAACGTAGGATCGAGCGAGGTTAGTTCTTGAACACTATTTTTTACACTGTTTAGCGAATTGCTGATGTTATAGTCGTCTGCCTCGTCTAACAACATAACAGATTTCTGACTTAAATTAATTAGCTGTTCACTGTTAGATAACCGTTTGTATTCTTCATCAATTTGTTGATATTCTCCCTCAATGGGCGAAAACTCATTGAGTTCTTTCAATTGATATTGTAAAAGCTGCATATGCGCATCACGCTCTTGCCGTGTTGTTTCATATTGCTGATAAGCCCGTGTTGCCTCTTTCCATTGCTTATAGGCTTGATGCATTTGGGCCAGTAGTGTTGGTTCATTCATATAATGATTTAACAACAACTGCTGATAATCACTGCGTAACAGGCGCTGATGTTCATGTTGCCCATGAATCTGAATCAACATTTGCCCCAAATCTTTTAATTGCGAAATAGGAACAGCACGGCCATTAATAAACGCTTTAGAGCGACCATCTTGATTAATTACTCGTCGCAAAATACACTCATTGCCCTCATCAAGTTGATTTTCGCGTAACCATGCAAAAGCCGCTGGTGTATCATCAAGCACAAAACTTGCAGAAATATCAACACGATCAGCGCCATGTCGAATAGATGAAGCATCAGAACGATTTCCTAAACATAATCCCAATGCATCAATAGCAATCGACTTCCCTGCGCCCGTTTCACCCGTAATCGCCGTCATCCCCAAAGAAAAATCCACAAGCAACCGATCGACGATAGCAAAATTATTAATAGTTAGTTGAGTTATCATAATAAATTAATAAATAAGGCTAGTTGTAATATTAGCAGTATAGCAGTAAAAATACTGTAAATAAATACAGGGTTGGTTTTTTTGTTTTTTGGGAGGGGGCGAGGATATATATAGGTATAAAGTGATTTTGTCATATCAATATTGACAATAAGGATTGTTTGTAACACCAAAAGAAAAATTTACACACAGTTTTAGCTAAGAATGTTAATAGGGTACAAAACCTAATTTTTCAAGTTCAATTTTCATTGCATCGATGTTTTCTTTTTCTAATAATTCATGATCAATAACAATTATGAGTTCTTGTTTAGCTCGAGTTAAGGCTACATAAACTTGCTTCCACACCTTATTGAATTTATTTTTTTGTGGCAAATTATTTTGTATTAAATAATTATAGATATTTAGAGAAAGGATAATGACACATGAATCCGAATCTAGTCCTTTTATAGAATCTATACTAGATATATTAAATATGTTTTTAGGATTTTTGCTAAATTGAGAAGAAAATTCTGCATATTCAGCTTCTTTCAGACGAAAGGAATATTTTGCTTGTAAATCTTGAATAGCTTTTTCTATATTTGATTGTTGTATTTCTTCGAGAAAATCAATATGAGCTGCTTTTACTAATAAGTTTTTGTCTAATTTAGAGGGATAAGCTTTAATTTTTTCTTCAATAAAATCAGGAAATGTTACTTTTATATGCTTACTAGTTGAGTATCTACCCTGTTTTTTATCAATACAAACTATATGCTTTTTAATATATTCATGAATGATCTTGATAAATTGTGGATGTGTTGATTCTAAATATTTCAAAATTCCTTTATTTTGATTTATTGAGTTTTGTTTTTGATTGGGATAACAAAAACGATTAGAAATAGCTAATATTTCTGATGGAACTCGCCGAGTTACATTATTTATAGGATGCAATATTACATAGGTTTCAGATTCAACTTTCCTAATAAAATCAATTAAAGCATTGCTATACTTAATTGCTTGTTTAGGATCTCCTATCATATACACATCAGAACATTTTTTAGCTATAATATTAAACGTTTCTAGTCCGTCACTATC
Source organism: Gilliamella sp. Pas-s27 (assembly GCF_009795865.1). Lineage (NCBI taxonomy): Bacteria > Pseudomonadati > Pseudomonadota > Gammaproteobacteria > Orbales > Orbaceae > Gilliamella > Gilliamella sp. Pas-s27. The sequence continues at coordinate 7,006 of NZ_WTEW01000024.1, read as the reverse complement.
AAGGTCTTGTACTTCATCAATAAAAATCTTTGCAATTTTTGCTTGTAATAGATCAAGTATGAACCTGACCTTCGCTTTCTTTTCTTTGTTACTATGTTTTCTATTATTTTCGTCAATGATTTGTTTAGAAATATTGTATATTTTTTCAGAATGAATAATATTTTTTAATTTTAGTCTTTTGATTTTCTGTCCTTTATAACTATTTTTTTCATCCTTAAGTGAGATTGTTGAACAATTATTATATTTATCCCCTAAAATATAAAATGAAAATGGATAAATAATTTTATTAAGTAAAAAACTATGGACTGTTTCGATCACTACATTGTTCGGAATATATCCTAATGATTTTAATATCTCGGAATAGATTTTTTCTGTTGCTGAGTTGGTATAGGTTAACGCAAAAATTACCTTATGGTCATTTATAGTATTAATGTGTTTAATTATTGTTTGCGCTAACTCGTGTGTTTTACCTGCTCCAGCTCCAGCTATTTGAATTTCTAACATGATATTTTCCTTATCACTTCGTCAATATGAGTAGGCAGGCTTAATTCTATTTCGTTTTTAAGTAAAGTATCACAAATTAGGAGCATACCTTCAGCTTTATCTGATTTAAGGTGCTTTGACATTTCGTCCTGATTAAAATTTTTTTTAAATAGTTTATTTAAACTCTTAAGATTATTATTTGTAGCAACAAAATCATCTTCAAGTGTATATTTTGTTGTTGTTCTTACTGTGATATTTTCATTTTTGATATCATATTGTTGATGCTCATTTTTTGCATTATGTTGATTATCAAAATCTCTTATAATCCCAATTTTTTTCTTATTATTTTCTTTATTAAGAATTAACCATACATCTAAAAATGTTTTAAAACCCTTTTGATTAATCGAAATGACTTCTATGTTATTTAGCCTCGAACAATTTCTAGTTAAAAATGCATTTATTAGCATCTCCTCAGTAGTTCCCTCAACTAAAATAACTTTATTAGCAAAAAGCAATTTAAGAATATCGAAATTAGGGCGTTTTCTAAGATAGTTTAATAATTCTTGAGATGTATTAGATAAATTAATAGCTTTTTCACCAGTCAAAACAAGGACGTTTGATAGTTTTAATTTATTAATCACAGTAGGACTATGCGTGGATATGATTGTTTGTAATAAAGAGTTACTATTATTGACACTTTTATGGATAAAATCAGTAACAAGTTTTAGGTTGTTAACACTTAAATGCGCTTCAGGCTCTTCAATACAACATAAATTGAAAGTAGATTTATTTATCTTATAATAAGCAAATAGAATGAAAATATAGATTAAATTTCTCTGTCCTAAACCTCTTTGATAAAGAAACTCTTCCCCATATCTCAATGTTATATTAGATAAAATATTTTTTAAATTAGGTAGGTTTGGAATACACTCCAATTGTTTTAGATGGTCTGTAATATTTTCGAATTCTTCATTTATTTGAATAATTTTTTCAAATGTTTTAGTTCTCTCAATCTCAGAGAAAAAATTTATATAAGCTTGATTAATTATATTTTTTTCTGTTTCATTTAAATTGTTAATTAGTAATCTCGTGAGTATGCTATTGGATTTCATTGTGCTACTATCTGAGAAATTATCACGTTCGGCATTAATATGATTAATTTTAATATTTTTTAGTTCATTAAAACTGATTAGCTTTTCATTATTTACTGACACTATTTGATAATCATAAAATTCTATAGGTAGAGTAAAACAGTTTATATCTTCTATTTTTGAATCTTTTAATAAAGAACGTACAGTATTTAAGAATTCTTTATTATCTTTGGGTTTAAAATCATATCGAATTTTAAAACAATCCTCATCCTCATCTTTTATTAACCAATTAAATAAAATAGCTTTCTCATAGCTATTTTTTGGTTCTACAAACTGGAGCGTTATTGTAACTTTTGGTATCTTATTGAGTTGTTCCTCTTCAGGTTCTCTATTTATTATTGAACGGTAAAACTCTTTTATACTTTCTCTATTAATATCAGATACATTCAGTTTTTTCTGATTGTAGGCAATGCTGTTGCTTGCTAAGGGTAAGGATAAAGCAGAAAAAAAATTTGATTTACCTGTACAGTTTTCACCAACAACAACAGTTAATTTTTGTAAAATAGCTTCAAAATTTCTAAAATTCCTATAATTATTAATTTTTACTTTTTTGATGTACATATTTTATAAATACCCTTACCGTGTTTAGTATCTGTGTAAGTATATTATAATAATGGTATGATACAAATGATAAAAATTGTTAATTTACAAAGATATCAACTGGAGTTATTTACCTTCAACAATCATTTTCACTTCGCTTATTTACAATAACAGCTCAATAACCAAACAAACCCTTATGTTACTAGTGGAAAAATAAACCTATCATATTGTAAAAAACATCCATAATCCCACACCATTTAACTAAACTTATATAATTACCACCAACCCCACTTATTCCTCTTTTATCCCAAATTACACAGGAGTATAATCTGAACACATATCTATCATAACAACGGGAACCTAAATATGTTTGGAAATAAAACAAATCGTCAAGTTATCATTTGGACAACAATCATTGGCGGATTTTTCAGTTCATTAGTAAAATGGGGTTCAGAAGTTAATATGCCTCCACGAGTACCGGGTGAAATTTCACCGCCAGCGGCACATATTGATGCATGGCTGGGTTGGCTTGGGATTGATTCTCATTCGCTCGATTACCTTTATCAAGGTGCAAGTGTTTTAGGTGCGGTGACGCTTTACCACTGGTTATTCAGTTTTGCTTTTGCCTTTGTTTATGTGGCTGGTGCATATTATTGGAATAAAATCCGCCTATGGTATGGGGCATTTTATGGCATCATTATTACGGTTGTGATGCATGGCTTTTTAATCCCATTGCTTGGTTTTCGTCACCCTGCTTATGATGCCGAAGGCACAGTTGGTTGGTTATGGAATTTAAATGGTTATGAGCTTTGGAGCGAAATTTTAGGTCATATTTATTGGGGAGCATCGATCGAAGTCTGTATGATTGCGGTACTTGCCCACTTTTCAAGACCTATTCATGGTGAATGGCGTCAAAAATGATTTAAAGTTATAGAATTAATAATAAATCCTACTATTTAACGATAGTGGGATTTATTATTTTATTTGGTATAAAAAAAAACTATATCAACCAATAAAAAACAAGAATTATTCAATATCTATTTTTTTTGTTATCTTCTTTATCACTAAAGAAAAACGATAAAAAGGAAATAAAAAATGAATACTGCTGTTATTGGATACCCTCGAGTTGGTAAACTTCGTGAACTGAAATTTGCAACAGAAGCCTATTTTAAAGGCAATAAAACACAAACCGAATTATTAAACGAAGCTAAAGCGTTACGAGCTGAACATTTACAACAACAAGCATCACAAAAAATCGCGTTTATTTCATCTAATGATTTTTCATTTTATGATGCGGTATTAGATACAGCATGTTTACTTAATGTCATTCCACAACGTTATCAAGATCTGGGTTTGCCTGAACTTGACCGCTATTTTGCTATGGCACGTGGTTATCAAGGCGAAAAAGGCGATGTTCGTGCACTTGCAATGAAAAAATGGTTCAACACTAATTACCACTATTTAGTGCCTGAGATTGAAGATTCAGTACAAATCAAATTAGCGGGCTCTAAACCATTTGATGAATATCAAGAAGCCAAAGCACTTGGCATTCAAACCAAACCTGTTGTGGTTGGGCCATTAACATTTTTTAAATTAGCGCAGTATTTAGGTAAAAAACAGCTTGGTGATTTTAAAGCCGATATTATTAAAGCTTATCAAGACATCATCCAAAAATTTACCGCACTGGGTGCTGAGTGGATCCAAATTGACGAGCCAATTTTAGTGACGGATCTAAATAAAGACGATATCGCTTTATTTACGGAGCTTTATCAAGCCATTTTATCGGTAAAAGGACAAACTAAGATTGTTTTACAAACTTATTTTGGTGATGTGCGTGATTGTTATAAAGAACTTATCGCATTACCTTTTGATGGTATTGGACTTGATTTTGTTGAAGGTAAACAGTCATTAACTTTGCTTGAAAATAATGGTTTCCCTGCTGATAAAGTGTTATTTGCTGGTGTGGTTAATGGCAAAAATATTTGGAAAAACAATTACCAAAAAACCTTAGCATTGCTAAGCAAAATCAAACAAAAAACCACAAATATTGTGATCAATACTTCATGCTCATTATTGCATGTGCCTTATACTTTACAAAATGAGACCAAATTAACCATTCAACAACGTGCTTATTTTGCTTTTGCTCAAGAAAAGCTACAAGAACTTGCTGAACTCGGTCAGTTATTTAAAGAAGCAAACGCTGAAAATAATGCCACTTATAAAGCTAACCAAACATTATTTACTCGTGAACGCGAAGGCGCAAACCAAGCGGTACGCCAAAAAGTGGCCGCGTTAAAAGATTCAGACTTTACTCGTTTACCTGAATTTTCCGTGCGTGAAGCAGCGCAGAAAAAGGCCTTTAATTTACCACTATTACCAACCACTACGATTGGATCATTCCCACAAACGCCTGACGTACGTTTAAATCGTGCTAAATTCAAAAAAGGCGAAATTTGCTTAAATGAATATACTGAATTTAATAAACAAAAAATTGCGCAGTGTATTAAATTACAAGAAGAAATTGGTATTGATGTATTAGTTCATGGTGAATTTGAACGTAATGACATGGTCGAATATTTTGGCGAAAGCTTAAATGGCTTTGTCTTTACCGAAAAAGCTTGGGTACAATCTTATGGCACACGTTGCGTTAAGCCGCCGATTGTTTGGGGTGATATTTCACGCTCTAAACCGATTACCGTTGAATATTCAAAATATGCACAAAGTCTGACTGATAAACCCGTAAAAGGCATGTTAACAGGTCCTGTGACTATTCTAAATTGGTCATTCCCACGGGAAGATATTTCACAAAAAGAATCAGTATTCCAAATTGGATTGGCTATTGGTGACGAAGTGTTAGATCTTGAAGCCGCAGGCATTAAAGTTATTCAAATTGACGAAGCCGCATTGAAAGAAAAACTACCACTGCGTAAAGCCGACTGGAACAGTGAATACCTTGATTGGGCGATCCCTGCATTTAGATTAGTACACAGCAAAGTACAAGCTGATACGCAAATTCACACCCATATGTGTTATAGCGAATTTGCTGACATTATTAAAGATATTGATGCAATGGACGCCGATGTTATTTCGTTCGAGGCTTCTCGCTCTAATTTACAGTTGATTGACGTACTAAATGCAAACAACTTTAAAACCGAAGTGGGGCCAGGGGTTTACGACATCCATTCACCACGCGTACCACCCGTAACCGAAATCAAAGCAACGATTGAAAAGTTACTGGCGAAGATTGATAACCAAAAATTATGGATCAATCCAGACTGTGGCTTAAAAACGCGTGGCGAAAAAGAAGTCGTTGAAAGCTTGCAACACCTTGTTCAAGCCACTTTAGAAGTTAGAAAAACACTGAATTAGGCACTGTTCTTACAAAGTTATTATGTTTTTTTAAGACATTGAACTTTGCCTAACTTTACACTTCCGCCGCCTATTTTGGCGGCGGAAACGTCAATAAGGGAAATAAGCGACCTAACGAATGGATAAGATAAATGAAAACAAATCTATTATTTAATAAAAAAACCGTGTTCTCTTTTGAAGTTTTTCCGCCTAAAAAAACCTCGCCGTTAGAGACAATTTATAGCACCTTACGGGAACTTGGCTACTTCAAACCCGACTTTATCAGTGTCACTTATGGTGCTGGTGGTAGCTTAAATGGACAAACCACCATTGATATTGCCCATTCGCTAAAACACACTTATGGCATTGAAAGCGTTGCTCATTTGCCGGGGATTAATTTTGATAAAGCCGAAATGCAAAAAATTCTACATGACCTTAAATGTGCAGGAATTGATAATGTGCTTGCGTTACGTGGTGATATCAGCCCTAACGTGCAACCTAAAGATGACTTTCGCTTTGCCAGCGAACTGGTAACATTTATTAAAGAAAACGGTGATTTTAACGTGATTGGCGCATGTTACCCAGAAGGACACCTTGAAGCCTCAACCCTAAAACAAGATCTAATCCACTTAAAAGAAAAGGTCAATGCAGGTACTGATCAACTTATTTCACAGCTATTTTTTGATAATGACTATTTTTATTCTTTTTTAGATAAAGCTTACGATATGGGCATTAAGATACCTATTGAAGCAGGCATTATGCCAGTAACCAATAAAAATCAAATCGAGCGCATGGTATCGATGTGTGGGGTGAATTTACCTAAAAAATTCAAACAAATGATGGCAAAATACGAACACCACCCAGAAGCATTTCGTGATGCTGGTATTGCTTATGCAATTGATCAGATTGTTGATTTAGTTTCACAAAATGTCGATGGCATTCATTTATACACTATGAACAATAGCTACATAGCAAGACGCATTAGCGAAGCAGTATCAACATTGCTGGCGGTGCCAAAATCGGAATAGTGAATATAAAAACAGGAAAATATAAAGAATGATTTAGAATTGGTTGCGGGGGCTGGATTTGAACCAACGACCTTCGGGTTATGAGCCCGACGAGCTACCAAGCTGCTCCACCCCGCGTCAAAGAGGTGACCATATTATAGTAATTAAATAATAAAGCAATACCTATTTAATTTAAACGCCATATTTTTAAACATTATTGATTGAATATAGATTGTTTTATTACATAAGCACAAAGTCACATAAAATTTTTTAACACTAACTTTAGTTTTTTACTTACGCCAAAGATAGCTCAAATCTAACTACACTAAAAATAGAAATAATCATATAACCATATGATTTTAAATAAAAAACCTGGATTACACCATGAAGTACAATTTGTCTTAACTCCTTCGAATAAAAGGAGGCAGGGCTTTTAAACTTATGCCGTTTTCTTGGGCGTGAGTTTAATAAATATTG
>NZ_WTEW01000023.1:0-40231 GCF_009795865.1 Gilliamella sp. Pas-s27 | reverse complement strand
TACGGCACAGTTCTTTAACCGGAATACCCGCTTCAGCTTCTTTTAAAATAGCGACGATTTGATGTTCAGTCATTTTTTTCATAATAAAATCCCCTTTTCTTTTATCATAGAGAATTTTCTACTTTTTTGCTGTATTATTTTAGGGGATAGTTACATGTTAACAATCAATACCATTCTAATAGGACGCGACTAATTGGATTATTCTTCAATTTTTTTATCAAACCAAGAATATCCCATTCCTCTTTTTGAATAAGCATCCTTCACCTGACTACAAGGATATCCTTCTTTTATTACTTTTTGTAATTTATTTTCCTCATTCCAGTTTAATTTTTGGGCTTTAACGGCTTCTAATTTATCTATACATGAGTTATATGTAGCAACAAAATCTGCATTATTTTCTATATAAAATTTGACATACTTATCACTTTCTTTTTTCCATGCCTTTTCCCAACTAACGCTACAAGCGGATTGAAAAACCAGATCCTCTGCGCAATATAGTGATTTTTTGGATTCAATGGTTTGAATATCAGCATTAGCTAATTCATCAGCCGCCTTTTCTTCTAACGCTTTTTCGGCAACGCTACAATTAGAGCCAGTTCTTTTATCTAATTTACATAAAGACTGCATTTTTGCTTTAATTTCATTAAAAGATAGCTGTTTTAACTCGTTTTTACCTTCATCAACTTTTTCGTTATAAACCGTTTCCCAAGCTTCACATTTCGGGCTTTTATTAAACGAGAAACTACTTTTACAGTCATCTACCTTTAAATATTCATTAACTGATTCACCCCATGACATACCAGAAACTTGTTGTCTGATAGCGCTCATTTCAGACTCTACTGCTTGTTTCCTTTCGTCCTCTTTACGTTTTTTTTCTAATTCATACTTTATTTTTTTGTCTTTTTGAATTGCAGACATCGCAGCACGACATTCGGGATCTTTTTCTACCTTTTCGATACCACTTTTATCCTTTGCTATAAATGCCTTTTCTAAATCCTTATTACATTGCTCTACTTTTTTATTGGCTGACTCTATATTGTTTAAATAATATTCCTCATTTTTTTCATCACACCCCGTTAAAACCATAGTCGTGGTTAATATAAGTAAAACGTTTTTTAAAGCTTTCATTTGTTCTCCTATTTACCTTACTTTTATTTTCATAAAAATATAAATAATAAATTGTTATTATTGTTTAATATGTTACATTAATTAACTTATCACTTCTAGAAAATTACTTAATCCTGGGAATTGCTCGTGTTGTTTACCGTAATTTGATAAATGTCTGTAATGAATATAGATATCACTTATACCCCACTAACATTTCACGTTTTGAACCAAATCCTTTTCGTTTTTGAACAGTAAATCCTGCATTAATTAAATGACGACGAACAAAGCTTGCTGCAGTAAAAGTAGCAAAACGACCATTAGGAGCGGTCAGTTCAAAACAATGTTTAAATAAACATTCTGACCACATATCAGGATTTTTTGCTGGCGAAAATCCATCAAAAAACCAAGTATCAATCAATACATTTTGCTTTGCTAAAAAATTCGAGTAGTTGCTAATATCATCATAACATATCACCAAACTAACATTGTCGAGTTGACAAGTTGTATCAATTAAATATGTTTGAAGACGCTTAGCTAACAAAAATAAAAGTAAGATGTTTAAGTTTATGATTTGGATACTGACGCCTAAAATTTAAAAATGTTTCCCATAAAATCAAAAAACTCAATCCCGTTCCAAAACCTGTCTCAGCAACAAAAAATGTATCTTTTTGATGCTGAGCAAAACGCTGAAATAAATCATTACCATCAATAAATACGTAAGTAGTTTCAGCAATTGCCCCTTCCGTATTAAAATATACATCATCAAAATAAACAGAAACAGGCATCTGATTTTCATTCCAAGTAATAGTCGATTTATGCATGAGTACCCTTTTAAACAGTAATATTTAACAACTGTATATTAATGTTGATTATGTATATAATACGCCAAGTTAACTTATGAGGTAAATTATGGTATTTCTTTTTCGTCTAATTAGTGTTGTGATAATTGGTGTTATTATTTGTGTATTGGGCACCATTTTTTGCTTATTTAATCCAAGAAATCCAAAAAACGTAGCAAGATTCGCTCACTTATTTGGATTTTTCTTTAAACCGATATTTGGCGTAAAAGTAGATACTCGCATTCACCCTAATATAAGCAAAATAGGTAGCTGTGTGTATATTGCCAATCATCAGAATAATTATGACATCGTTGTAGCAGCCGATGTTGTACAACCTAAAACAGTAACTGTAGGTAAAAAAAGTTTGGCTTGGATCCCTTTTTTTGGACAGCTTTACTATCTTACAGGTAATATTCTTATTGATCGTAATAATAAATCAAAAGCTCACGATACAATTGGGCAAGTGGTTGATGAAATCCAAAAACGCAACATTTCTATTTGGATGTTCCCAGAAGGTACTCGTAGCCGTGGTCGTGGATTATTACCTTTTAAAACTGGCGCGTTTAAAGCAGCAATTGCTGCAGGCGTACCTATTGTGCCAATTTGTGTATCTCAAACTAATGATATCAAATTAAATCGTTTAAATAACGGTCATTTTATTGTTGAGATGCTAGAGCCTATCGAAACCAAAACCTTAAACAAAGAAGATGCCAGAGCTTTAATGGAACAATGCCATAACAAAATGACAAATAAAATAGAACAAATAAATGCAGAAGCAAAGCAGTTAAATAATCAAAAATAACTATGAATAAACAAGATCGTAATTTTGATGATATCAGCAACAAATTTGCTCAAAACATTTATGGCACGACTAAAGGTAAAATTCGTGAAGCGATAGTGTGGCAAGAACTAGAAAAGATCTTAGCGATCTATCCTCCTAATAAACCAATAACAATACTTGATGCAGGTGGAGGACAAGGACAAATCGCCTGTAGATTAGCTAAACTTGGGCATCAAGTAACGCTTTGTGATATTTCGGAACAAATGCTGGAACGAGCTAAACAAAAAGCGCTAACAGAAAATCTAACTATCAATTGCCTTTGTTGCTCTATTCAGCAACTTGATAGTTTAATTAACCAACAATTTGATTTAGTTATTTGCCATGCGGTATTAGAATGGGTAGCTGAACCAATTGAATTAATAACGTCATTAAAAAAACATCTTAAGCCTGATGGACATTTGTCATTAATGTTTTATAACTATCATGCTCTTTTGTTTAAAACAGTAACATTAGGCAATTTTGGCTATACACAAGCTGGATTAGCTAAACGCAAAAAAAAGACACTTTCGCCCGATTATCCAAGAATTCCAAACGATGTATATCAATGGCTTATTCAAGCTAATTTTACTATTTTACAAAAAACGGGGATTCGCATTTTTCACGATTATCTTACCAACAAATCCAAAGCAGACACCCACTTTGAACAATTATTAGAACTGGAGCAAAAATACTGCCAAACAGAACCTTATCTCCATTTAGCAAGGTATATTTTAGTAACAGCGAAAATAAAATAAATTCATAAATACCCCACTTTCATTCATGCTTTTTTAAATGATCACTCGAAAACTTTGCCATAAATCGGTATTATAAGCAGATAAATTTATTGGTTAAGGAAAATTGTATGATCGTGGTAACCGGTGGTGCTGGATTTATTGGTAGCAATATTGTTAAAGGCTTAAATGATCAAGGTCGTAAAGACATTTTAGTCGTTGATGATTTAACTGATGGCACTAAATTTGCTAATTTAGCTGATTTAGATATTGCCGATTATATGGATAAAGACGAATTTATCGCTGCTATTATTTCGAACGAAGACCTTAATATTGACGTTATTTTTCATCAAGGCGCTTGCTCATCAACCACCGAATGGAATGGTAAGTTTATGATGGAAAATAATTATGACTATTCTAAAGATTTACTGCATTATTGTTTAGATTTTAATATTCCATTCTTATACGCATCATCAGCAGCTACCTATGGTGGACGCAGTGATAATTTTATCGAAGATCGACAATATGAAAAACCACTAAATGTTTATGGATATTCTAAGTTTTTATTTGATCAATATGTCAGAGGAATTTTACCCGAGGCAAACTCACAAGTTTGCGGATTCCGTTACTTTAATGTTTATGGTCCTCGAGAAAATCATAAAGGTAGCATGGCTAGTGTTGCGTTTCATTTAAATGAACAAATTAATAAAGGCGAAAAACCAAAGTTATTTGCAGGTAGTGATAACTTTAAACGTGATTTTATTTATGTCGGTGATGTGGTTGACGTCAATTTATGGTTCTGGAAAAACAATATTTCAGGCATTTATAACTGCGGAACTGGTCGTGCGGAATCCTTTCAATCTGTCGCTGATGCTACATTAAAATATCATAAAAAAGACGAAATTGATTACATCCCTTTCCCTGATCATTTAAAAGGTCGTTATCAAAGCTTTACACAGGCAGATCTGTCTAAGTTTAGAAAAACAGGTTGTCCAATTGAATTTAAAACAGTCGCAGAAGGTACAACCGAATACATGAAATGGCTTAATAAGCAAGAAAGGTAATTTAATGAAAACACTCATTATTGGTCCATCTTGGGTTGGCGATATGATGATGTCGCAAAGCTTGTATCGCACATTAAAACAACTTGATCCTAACAACGAAATTGATGTTATAGCACCAGCATGGTGCCGAGCGCTATTAAATAAAATGCCTGAAGTAAACCAAGCTATCGATATGCCTATAGGTCATGGTGAATTTGCATTATCAAAACGCCGAAAAATAGGAAAATCACTTCGTGATAGCCATTATGATCAAGCCATTGTGTTACCTAACTCATTTAAATCGGCATTAATTCCATTTTTTGCAAAGATTCCTAAACGTACAGGTTGGAAAGGCGAAATGCGCTATGGATTATTAAATGATATACGTAAACTGGATAAACAAACTTTTCCATTGATGGTTGAGCGTTATGTTGCGCTAGCTTATCCTAAAGAGCAAATACATTCAGCGTCTGATTTAGTACAGCCTTTGCTATGGCCTAAACTCAATGTTAACCAAGACGAAATAGCTCAAGCACTGTCAACCTTTACAATAACACAAGATGAACCATTAATTGGCTTTTGCCCAGGTGCTGAGTTTGGCCCTGCAAAACGTTGGCCTGATTACCATTATGCTGCGCTTGCCGATATGCTAGTTCAGCAGCATGCCAAAATCATTATTTTTGGCTCAAAAAACGATCATCATGTTGGCGAGCAGATTATTGCCAAAATGACACATAGCGATCAATGTATAAATTTAGCTGGTCAAACTCAATTAGAACAAGCGGTAAGTTTAATTGCAGCTTGTAAAGCAATTGTGACTAATGACTCAGGATTGATGCATGTTGCCGCTGCATTAAATAAACCACTTGTCGCACTTTATGGACCAAGTAGCCCTGATTTTACACCACCATTATCAAATAAAGCGGAAGTTATTCGTTTAATTACTGGGTATCAGCGTATTCGTCAAGGGGATGCAGAGCAAGGCTATCATCAAAGCTTAATCGATATTAAACCTGAGAACGTATTTGAAACATTGATGAAACTTATAATGCGTTGTGAAAAGAGTAATGAATAATGCGTGTATTAGTTGTTAAAACCTCCTCAATGGGTGATGTTCTACATACTTTACCCGCATTAACTGATGCAGCAAATTGCGTACCTAACATTACCTTTGATTGGGTAGTTGAGGAAAACTTTACCCAAATTCCAAGCTGGCATTTTGCTGTTGATAAAGTTATCCCTGTAGCAATAAGGCGTTGGCGAAAAAATTGGTTTTCCAAAACGATTCGCCAAGAGCGACACGACTTTATTAATAACTTACGACAACAACAATATGATGTAATTATTGATGCCCAAGGGCTTATTAAAAGTGCATTTTTTATTACTCGTAAAGCTAGAGGTATTAAACACGGTTTAGATCGCAAAAGCATCAAAGAATCCATTGCCAGTTGGTTTTATGATATAAAACACAATATTCCCAAACAAATACATGCTATTGAGCGCATTAGGCTGTTATTTGCGCAAAGTCTACAATACGATTTACCTAATTCAACGGGCGATTATGCCATTGCCCGCCACTTTTTGTCTTCGTTGCCTAGCGATAATCAACAGTATCTTGTTTTTTTGCATGCCACAACTCGAGATGAAAAACATTGGACTGAGGATGCTTGGCGACAATTAATCAAACTTATTGAACCGACAGGCTTAAAAGTTAAGCTACCTTGGGGAGCTCCACATGAACAACAACGAGCAATACGACTTGCTCAAGGATTTGATCATGTCGAAGTATTACCCAAACTTTCACTTAATGACATCGCAACGGTCATTGCGGGAGCTAAAGCAGTCGTATCGGTTGATACTGGACTAAGTCATTTAACCGCTGCATTAGATAGACCTAATATTACGCTATTTGGTAAAACCGATCCCATGTTGATAGGAGGATATGGAAAAAACCAATACAGTATTATCTCGCCAGAGAAAATCATGAGAACCATCAATGCTAATCAGGTTTATCAAAAATTGGACGCTTTTTTGTAGGTGAATTTCTACTTGCAATTTAATCAAAAGGAATAAGTAAAATGAATAACTATTGTGAATTAATTCGTGAAAAATATGCCCAAATTGGTAGTAATGAACTAGGTTATATTGATGATGCATTAGGTACAGTAATGCGAGTGCTTGACGAAGTAGTATGTAATGAACAAGTTCCCAAAGCATTACGGCATAAAGCCGCTTACGCAGCGGCTAATTTATTGATAAGTGACTTCGATATTAAATAGCTGTTGGTAATTTAATAATAAATCGAGTGGATTTTTCGTCTGATTCAACTGTAATATTACCTTTGTGTGTATCAATTATCGACTTAACAATTGCAAGCCCAATACCTGTACCCGAAGTATTACTACCATTACGATGACGAGATTCATCCACGCGATAAAAGCGATCAAAAAGATGAGGTAAATGGTGGCTATCAATCTTTTTACCGGGATTTGAAATAATAATTTTAACGTACTTTTCAGACTCTTGATTTAAACTTATGGTGATGATTTTATTTTCAGGCGTATAACGAATCGCATTGGATAAAATGTTATTAATTGCCCGCCCCAACATCATTTTATCGCCCTGAATATGAGAACAATTACCTTCTAGCTCAAACTTGATATTTTTTTCATCAACGAGTGGTTCAAAATAATCACAGATCATAATCAGCATGTTATGCAAATCAATATCAATTAAATTAGGTATCAATTGACGGTTATCTGCTTGTGCTAAAAAAAGCATATCAGATATCATCTGTGACATTCTTTCATACTCTTCTAAATTTGAGTATAAAATTTCTCTATATTCTTCAGTCGTTCTTGCATTGCTCAATACAATTTGAGTTTGAGTTGTTAAATTGGTAATAGGCGTACGCATTTCATGAGCAATATCTGCCGTAAAATTACGTTGTCTTTGAAAAACATCTTCCATACGATTAAGCATCTTATTAAACGCTCTAACTAAACTAACATATTTTACTGGAACTGATAAAGTAGAAATACGATGGTTAAGATTTTTTAAGTTAATACGTTCAATCTTCTTAATTAATCGATTAATGGGTTTTTGAGTAAAATAGATAGAAATAAATGATCCAATTAACGCCAAAACACAAGAAATACCAATAAGTATTTTTAAACCTTTTCTTAATCTTCTGATAAATTCAATCTGCAAATCACGACCAACAGCTACAATAGTAGTATATTGTTTGTTTTGGTCAGTCATTATCCTTGATGCAGCAATACGATAAGATGAGTTATCCACGTTTGATACTGTAGTGGTATGTCTAGCAATAATTTCCTCAAAATCAGTAGGCTTTAAGGCAATAGCAAGATTAGGGCCTCGTGTGCGATATAATATTTTTCCTGAATCATCAATAATATAGACAAACAACCGATGATGACCGGTTAAAATTAACAATAGGCTTTGAAAAAACTCATCACGATTATCATCCTGCGAATAATAAGTAAGCTCCCGCTCTATAGAAAATACAACAGAATTTAATTCAGATACATTTTGATGAATAGAAAGTTTTTCAAACCAGCGCTCAATAAGATAGCTAAAACAATAAAGTAACCCACAAGTAAGTAAGCAAACAATTAATGGCAATCGAAATGATACAATTTTACTCAACTTCATCCAATGCATCCAATTTATATCCCATTCCACGTACAGTATGAATCAATTTAGGTTCAAAATCTGCATCAATTTTATTACGTAATCGCCTAATAGCCACATCAATCACGTTAGTATCACTATCAAAATTCATATCCCATACTTGAGAGGCAATAAGTGATCTAGGTAACACCTCACCTGGATAACGTAAAAAATATTCTAACAACAAAAATTCTTTATTAGTTAAATCAATTCGTTTTCCTGATCTGGTTACTGTTCGTTTAGGCAGATCCATTACTAAATCGGCAATACTCAATTGATAATTATTTACTTGTGGTGCATTACGTCTTAATAATGATTTTATTCTTGCTAACAACTCAGCAAATGAAAATGGTTTAACTAAATAATCATCTGCGCCTAAGCTAAATCCCCTAACTTTATCATCAACACTTCCCATAGCGGTGAGTAATATAATTTGAGTATCCTTTCCTGCTTCGCGCAAAGATTGAATGAATTTCCAACCCACAATATCGGGTAACATCACGTCCAAGATAATTAAATCATAATCTTCAGTCATTGCTCGATGGTAACCATCTAAACCATTATCCGTCAAATCAACAATAAAACCTGACTCAACTAACCCTTGACGAAGATACTCACCTGTTTTATGTTCATCTTCAACAACTAATAATTTCATTTTGAATATTTCCTTCATTATTTTAGGCGGTTATCAAAAATTACATAATGCAATAATAGAATATATAAAAAAACAAAGCACATCATGACAATTAAATTACCGTATTGTAATCAATAAGTCATCAATTAGTCCGATTGTTTCTGCTATAGTATCCACACAATGATTCATGAGGCTAGACATTACTGTTTCATTGTTTTATTGTTTTATTTCCTTTCATCCATTCCTTGCAATTTAATGCAGCCCTAGTTTATCTAGGGTTTTTTTTTATTCTAAATAGATGTAAGTTGATACATACTTGGAGCTGTAAGTAGTTAGGTATAAATACTGACCGTATTATTAACAAATAATACTCTATTTTACATTTTTTTACTTTTTACACAATACAACGCCAGTTTCAATATGATCGGTATAAGGGAACTGATCAAACATAGCAAAATGTTGAATTGAATGCGTTTGGGTTAATAGTTGTAAATTGTTATGCAACGTATTAGGATTACACGAAATATAAATAATTTTTTTATAGGATTTAAGTATATTAATCGTATTTAAATCAACCCCTGCACGAGGTGGATCAACAAGCACAGTTTCGCACTGATAATCATCCAAATTGATTCCTTTTAAACGATTAAACTCGCGTTCTTTTTTTATAGCACAAGTAAACTCTTCAGCAGATAACCGTGCGATAACAAGGTTATCTATATGGTTGACCGCAATATTATGCTGAGCAGAATAAACAGAAGCTTTGGCTATTTCCGTTGCCAATACTTTTCTAAAGTTCTGTGCCAATGCGATCGAAAAATTACCATTACCACAATAAAATTCAAGCAAATCACCTGATGAATTTTTAGTGACAGAAATAGCCCATTGCAACATTTTAATATTCACCGCAGCATTAGGTTGAGTAAAGCTGTTTTCTACTTGGCGGTAAATAAATTTTCTATCCATTACAGGCAAAACTTCATCAACATAATCGACATCTATTGTTATTTTCTGATTACTTGCTCGCCCTACAATATTAACATCTAGACCTTGTTTAGCTAATTGTGTTTTTAACTTTCTTGCTTCAAAAATCCATTTTTCATTTAATTTTTTATGATACAAAAGCGTAATTAACAGTTGACCACTTAAAGTCGAAAAGTAATCAATTTGAAATAATAAATGACGAAGTTCTTGATTATACTTTAACAAAGGTAAAATAGCCTGCATAGCTTGATTAATTAGCTTCGTGGCAACAGGAAACTCATCAATTCTCACTCGTTTTTTTGTTTTTTTATCATACATAATATGATAAAGATCTTCATCCTGATGCCAGATTCTAAACTCAGCACGCATACGATAATGGCTAATTGGCGACGAATATACCGCTAATTCGGGAAGAGAAAAATCCGATAATAATGTTTTTAAATTATCGATTTTCTTTTCTAACTGTTGGTTATAGCTATCATTTGAAAAACATTCAGTCATAGTTATTATCTGATGATGATTATAGAAGTATTATTTAATATGAAGTTCTTAGTTAATCGGCGTTAAATAAAGAAATGGTTAAAGATTAAACTCATTAAGTAATTTAACATCAACAATATTACAAATAATCATTTTGTATAGACCTATATATTATCATAAATAGCTAATGATGATAAGTTTTGCTTAAACAAAGCGTCTTGTTTTTGGGCTGATATACCAAAAACAGCAGATAAAAACAAAACACTTTTAGTTGTAATTATAAAGATTGCAGTTATAACGATTGTAGTTATAACGATTGACGCTATAATGTGTCTCATCATTTTAGATTAAAAGAATACTATGACAGCGCAGACTTTTTCTGATTTAGAATTAGACGATATTTTAATTCACAATCTTCAAGCACAAAATATAAATACACCAACAGTAATCCAATTGCAAACAATTCCCGTTGCCTTAGATGGCAAAGATGTTTTAGGTTCCGCACCTACTGGCACAGGTAAAACATTAGCTTTTTTAATTCCTGCCGTACAACATCTACTGGATTTTCCACGTAGAAAACCCGGTCCACCGCGTATTTTGATTTTAACACCAACACGTGAACTCGCCATGCAGATTGCCGAGCAAGCTAAATTATTAACCGAATCAACACATTTAAGTATTGCAACCATTACTGGTGGTGTTGCTTATATGAATCACGCCGAAATATTTAGCAAAAATCAAGATATTGTTATTGCAACAACGGGGCGATTATTACAATATATAAAAGAAGAGAACTTTGACTGCCGAGCAGTTGAAATGCTTATCTTGGACGAAGCAGATCGCATGCTAGACATGGGATTTTCCCAAGATGTCGAAACCATATCAGCCGAAACACGTTGGCGTAAACAAACCTTACTATTTTCAGCAACACTTGAAGGTGAAGGGCTGCACAATTTTGCTAATCGTATTCTAAACGATCCCGTCGAAATTAATGCAGATCCATCGCGTAAAGAACGTAAAAAAATCTTACAATTTTATTACCGTGCTGACGATTTAGCTCATAAAGTAGCCCTGCTCACTTACTTATTAAAACAAGAAGAATTTAAAAAAACGATCGTATTTGTCCGTAAACGTGAACGTGTACACGAATTAGTTAGCTTACTACATCAAGCCGGCATCCATAGCTGCTATTTAGAGGGTGAAATGGTACAGGCAAAACGTAATGAAGCAATAAAAAGAATCAGCAATAACACGGTTAATGTACTAGTGGCTACCGATGTAGCTGCTCGTGGAATCGACATAGACGATATTACTCATGTTATTAATTTTGATGCCCCAAAAACATCCGATGTTTACCTACATCGAATAGGCCGCACTGCCCGTGCAGGTAAAAAAGGTACGGCAATAATGTTGGTAGAAGCTCACGATAATGAATTACTACAAAAAATTGAGCGCTATATTCAAGAACCAATCAAATTAAGAACAATTGATCAATTGCGTCCAAAAACAAAAGCACCAAAACCCGCAACAAAGAAAAAACCATCGCAAAAAGCAAAGCTAAAAAGTGCTAACAAAAAAGAAGAAAACAAAAAAAAGAAAGTAAAACAACGTCATAGAGAAACAAAAAATAAAGGTAAACCTAAAAAATCAATAAATAATACCGAACAATAATTAGCTAGTTAATAGATTAAACTTATGATATCAATTGTTTATAATGACTTGGATAACAAGTTTAAATCGCTATAATACCTAGCAACATGATTTGCAATACTATATAGGAGAAAACGCATGACATTAGTCACTCGCAAAGCCCCAGACTTTACATCAGCAGCAGTTTTAGGTTCTGGAGAAATTGTTAACAATTTCAATTTATCACAATATATTAGTGGTAAATATGCTGTTGTATTTTTCTGGCCAATGGACTTTACTTTTGTTTGTCCTTCTGAAATCATCGCATTTGATCACCGTTTAGAAGAATTCAAAAAACGTGGTGTTGAAGTAATTGGTGTTTCAATGGACTCTGAATACGTACACAATGCATGGCGAAATACACCACAAGATAAAGGCGGAATTGGCGAAGTGAAATTCCCAATTGTTGCAGATATTAAACATGAAATTATGCAGGCGTATGGAATTGAACATCCTGAAGCAGGTGTTGCATTACGTGCATCATTCTTTATTGATAAATCAGGTATTGTACGTCACGAAACCATTAACGATTTACCAATCGGTCGTAACATTGACGAAATGATCCGTATTGTTGATGCATTCCAATTCCATGAAGAACACGGCGAAGTGTGCCCAGCACAATGGACAAAAGGCAAAAAAGGCATGCAAGCAAACCCAGACGGTGTTGCTAGTTTCTTAAAACAGCATGGTAAAGAAATTTAATTTATTTTTTCATCCAAAAAGATCACTGCCGGAGTTTATCTCCGGTTTTTTTATCTACAAACAAACCAATCAAAATGGGTCATAAAGTTGCGTGTAACCCCACAACGCCAATAATAATAACGGTAAGCCCAAACAAACGTGGAAAGTTTTTAGGTTCATGAAATAACAGCATATTTGCAAGTACAGCGCCCGATGTACCAAGACCAACCCAAACAGGATAGACAATACTTAATTCAAGATAATGGAGCGAAAAGTAAAAAAGCACAAAAGAAACAAAAAATCCCCCCCAATATAAAACAAGCCTCGATGGATTTTTTTTCTCAGCGTATAGCTTAAGACCAATTGCACCAAGCACTTCAAAAACTGACGCTATCAATATAAGCAGCCATCCCATGATTAAAATTGTCCTTTATTATAATATTAACTATCGGCTCGTTTTAGTTGAACAACACCGACAACAATTAGCGCAACAAAAAAGAGTTGAATTAACTTAACTTCTTTATCAAAAAGCCACATATCAATTACTGTTGCACCAATCGCCCCAACACCAGAAAAAATAGCATAAACTGTACCTGTGGGGATCGTCTTACAAGCATTTGTCAAAAAGGTAAAATCGACAATAATGAGCGATACAATAATAACCCACTGCCAAAGTTCTGTTGCGGTGCTAAATCCTAAAATCCAACATAATTCAAAAAAGCAGGTCAGCACCACAAATCCCCACTCTTTATTTACGCTAAACATAGCTACCTCGCTTTGCTATTTTGGTTTTACCGTAGTAATCAACTTTTTTGCTTTTTAAATATATGTCTGATTATGCTCTATTGCCCGTAAGCAACGGCAAAACGATAGATGGTTCGCAAACGAAACATTTGCCACCAAAAGATGTTAATTGTTATATATTCCTAACCATTAAACCACAATGCCTAACAACCACGAACATCATTACAACTTTTATTCTTATTTTTCAAATAAGTAAACAATTCTATAATGAAGGGTTATAAATGGCAAGAACAAAATTTTATATCTTACATAACCTAATCTACCAATATCCCATTAATCAATATTTTTATAAGATATAAAAATAGATAAATTTCTAGATAAGCGATTTGTTTATTATAGAATAAATTATACACTATTCGCTTTATAAGTTATATTTTTGTAAAAAATATTCAGGATTCTATACCGTTTGAAGATTAAAAAGTCTAAAAAATAGTACACATTTTTAATGGAAATAAAATATGAGCGGTAAATATTTAAAAATTAAAAAATAAACAAAATGTTAATTGATTCATTCGCTCTTATAATATTGTTAAAACTCATAAAGCGATTTTCAGAAAAACGCCTTATGAGTTTTTAAAGGATTATGTTAATTATGAGGTGTAAACATCCCTTTTTTCTATAACCTTAAAATGAAATATTGGTGCTAACAAAAAATGTGCGACCTGGTTCATTATAAGTTGCTGCGCCAGCACCTAATACCGTAATGTTTCCCGTTTTTGGATGTTTAAGCGATGAAGCATTTCCCGCTCGGAATAAACGTTTATTCAATAAATTATCTACGCCTAATGTTAGCGACGTATTTTGATTAAATTGGTATTGGCTACTAAGATTTAAAATAGAATATGGGCTAAGTTGATGTGTTGATCTATTGGTTGCTCTTTCACCTAAATAATCATATTTTTTTGGGGTTTGTTTGCCATACCAGGTAATAGAAGTTAAAAATGATAGTTTATCTATCACTTGCCAATCAAATGATGAATTTAAGGTGTATTTGGGAATAATTGATAGATAATCACCTGTTTGTTTATTTTTTGACTTTAACATCCAAGTTAAATTATTTCGCCAATTAATCTTGTTCGAAACTGGCACAGTTAAACTTCCTTCAATTCCTTCAACAACAGCTTTAGGGATATTTTGCCATTGAAATATATTTGATTCTTTAAATTTTTTGTCGCCTCCTAATGCATGTCCTATTGGGGTTATTCCTGATTCGATTTTATCCCGATAGTCATTATGGAAGTAAGTCACACCAGTAATTACTCCCTTATTATGGAATTCTAAACCGATTTCTTTATTAACACTTGTTTCAGCTTTTAAATGGTCATTACCTATTAAATAACAGCTACCATTAGCACCATAACAGCCTTGTCCACGACTATAAAGTAAATAATTAGGGTTAGACTGATATAAATTAGGTGCTTTATAAGCTCTAGCAATCCCTAACTTTAATGTCAAAGAATCACTTAATTCTTGTATTAGATTTAAAGCAGGACTCCAGTTAATACCCGATTCACTATGATGATTAAATCTTAATGCAGGAGTTAATACTGTCGATGGTGTTAATTCAATATTATTTTCAATAAAGACTCCCCACAAATTTGCAGAAGAATACTCACTACGTTCTACTTCTTTAATCCAAGGAATATGACCACCTTCATTAATATCTTGTGTATTTGATGTTGGGTCTTCCATCTTTTGGTAGTTATATTCAGCGCCAACTGTCATCATTTGAGGTACAATAATGGTTAGTGGTACATTGGTTTCATGATGTAACGTGATATTACTGTATTTAATTGTTGAAAATTTATTATCACTAAATCGACCTTCTGTTCCACCGGCTAATCCTTCATTTAAACGGCTGTTTCGCGTTTTTTCGCTTTGAATATAAGACAGCATACTAATGCCTCCATCCCAATAACCTCGATGAGTAAGTGCATAATTTTGACGATACATTCTATTGGTTTCATGATTGTATAAACGACTAACTAACTGATCGGGATTATTATTTTGTGTATCACCTGCATAAATATTACCTTGCCGACTAATACCTACCTCAACATCTAATGATTGTTTATCGGTAATATTCCAACGAAGTAGTCCGTTAAGATCTTTATTACGAACGCCTTCCCTACCTGCGCTTACTGATTTTGGATTAACTTGATATTTTTGATTTATATCCCAATCATCTGCATCTGTTTTATTGATATTACCATATAAACGCATAGTTAAATTATCAGTCAATCCACCAGTTAATAGAAAATCGGTTCTCTTAGAATTTCCTTCTTTACTGTAAACTGGAAAACTAATATAGCTGTTTAATGAACCATACCATGTATTTGTCGGTTGTTTAGTAATAATATTAATTACTCCACCTGCGGCGCCATCACCATAACGAGCAGCAGCAGGACCACGAATAACATCAATACGATCGATAATATCAGCCGGAACCCAATTACTATCGCCTCGGGTATCTCGTTCTCCTCGCCACCCATATCGAACAGACATACGGCTTTTTACTGGTTTACCATCAATTAAAATAAGTGTATTTTCAGGTCCCATACCACGAATATCAATTTGACGATTATTCCCTCGTTGACCACTCGTTGAATTACCAGTTAAATTAACGCCTGGCATGGTGCGGATAATTTCTGAAAGATCATTTTTAGGAGGCATTTTTTTAATATCTTGCTGAGTAATAATCGAAGTTCCAAGTGCTTGTCTTATTTGTGCTGCCGCGGTAATAACCATAATATCTTCAGTCTCAACTATTTTACTGGCTAAAGATTTTTGTTCGTCAGCATAAGCACAATGACATAAAAAACTAATTAAAAAAAATAAAAGAGAAGTCTGTTTATATTTCAACATTACACTATTCCTATAATAAAATTGAACACCATTTTTAAATAATAATAATTATCATTATTATTTTTGCAAATAAAATATTATTCCCATAAAAACAAATGGTTAATCTATTATTTAAAAATCTAATAGTCCTTTTTTATTATTAATCCTTTAATATTAAAAAAATATTAAGATCTGATTAACGTTGAAATCCAATTTGGATACCATCTTGTAAAGCAATTATTGCTGAGCTCTTGTGTGTTTGATTTGGATAAATGACATAATTGAGTTGTAAATGTGAAATATTAGCCTGTTTTAGCTTTTCAAATAAAGTTGTTATGTAATCAACCATTTTACGGTTTTGTCGATGCTTTAATAATTCTTCTTGTTTGATTTTTGGTAAAGTTTTTTCTACTAAACTTAGAGATTGTTCACTACCACCTACAGATATTAATAAATTAACAGGTTGTTTTAAAACATGGTTGTTTGTATTCTTAATAAACTGCTCAAGTGTACCAAAAAGATATCCACCACTAAACCACAATGATGGACTTGATACAATATAAGTATTAAAAATTGGTGGTTTAGTTAAAAAACAATACAATGCAAATAACCCACCGTACGAATGTCCAAAAATAGATTGTTTGTGGTGATTAATCACAAATCTTTTTTCCATAGAAGGTTTTAGCTCTTGCGAAATGAAATCAAAAAAAGCATCAGCACCACCATACTGTTTAGGAAAGTTGATTTCATTATTCGGTAGCACTTCTAAAGTATATTCCTCTGGTTTTGGTAAATCATCAAGCGCTCTTCTGCTTTCACCAAAATAATCAATGGCAACAATGATACCATCTTGGATAATACAACGTTCGCATGTTTGAATTGCCAAAATGTTATGTGCCGTTAAAAAGTAACTATCACCATCTAACAAATAGATAATAGGCCACCCTCCTTTAGGTACTGGTTTATTTGGCGAATAGATAGTAATTTTATAATCACCAATATATTTGGAATGAAACAACTCTACACTTACATTTTGTATCACTAAAGGGGTTGATTTTGATGTGTTTTTTTGACACGCAGTAAGCAATAAAACAACAAATAAATTGATAAAGACCAAACGTAGCATAGCCGCCATAAAATAATAATGATAATTATTAACAATTATACACTAACAATGTAATTAATCGTAGTTTATATGGTTGTTATATTAACTAGCGTTTTTTGATACTAAATAACTTATCATATTCCATTAAATATTAAGCAGAATATGATTAAGTTAAATGATATTATTATGTAGCTGTATTACATTGAGTTACGATACTCAACAATATCTTCAATTGTTACAACTGGCATATGATATTTTTTAGCAAATTCAACTACTTCAGGAGCTCTTGCCATAGTGCCATCGTCATTAGTTAGCTCACACAACACTGCCGCTGGTTTTAAACCCGCTAATGTTACTAAATCAATCGACGCTTCAGTATGACCACGACGAACTAAAACACCGCCGTCTTTAGCAACTAAAGGAAACACATGCCCCGGATGATTAAGATCACACGGTTTAGCATTATCATTCACCGCAGCCTTAATAGTTGTAACACGATCAGCAGCAGATACCCCTGTTGTTACCCCATTGGCAGCTTCAATCGAAATAGTAAATGCCGTATTATTTTTACTGGTATTATTTGCCACCATCATAGGCAAATGTAACTCATCACAACGTTTTTGTGGCAAACATAAACAAACAATGCCACTACCGTAACGGATCGTCAGCGCCATTTGCTGACTTGTAATGGATTCGGCGGCCCAAATAATATCGCCTTCATTTTCACGATCTTCGTCATCTAAAACTAGTACACCTTGACCGGCTTGAATAGAAGCAATCGCTTTTTTGACACGCTCGATGGGCGTTCCAAACTCATTTAAATTAAACTGATTCATGGTAAATACCTATATTTTTTAACTTGCTCATTTCATTATTTACTTAATCAACTTTAAATAACCATTAACAATGATGCTATTTAGTCATCAACTTAATTAAGTATAAATAAATAAAATACCAGAATCAGGGCTGTGCTTGACTAGCATGGTTTTGCCTTTCAGCAAATATTGGAAAGATAAGCAACTCTCTTTTATCCAGACTTTAACTGTCGGCTTTGGAATTTCACCAAATCTGCTTGACCTTAACCTATCAACACTTGACTGCGCAATAAAACAACTGCCCAGTTAACAAGACAAATTAAGCGCTCGTGGGCTATACCACCGGTGGGGACTTACACCCCGCCCTGAGAATTTTGCCAAAAAAATTGGCAAATCACACTATAATACAAAATGATAAAAAAAACACGGAGATTTTAAAACGAAATATTGCCGCACAGTGCGGCAATAATAGAAAGTGAAGAATATTAATGCATACGGGTTTCACTTATTTTACGTCGTTCAGTTTTACGCATCCATAACCATGAAATAAACCCAATAATTCCAACGATCAATAAAATAATAGTTGCAAGCGCATTAACTTGCGGATCGACCCCTAATTTTACTTTAGAGAAGATCAATTTTGGTAATGTCATTGCGCCAGGTCCTGTTACGAAATTAGCAATCACCACATCATCAAGAGATAAAGTAAAGGCTAATAACCAACCAGAAACTAATGCTGGTGCAATCATTGGTAATGTAATAATAAAAAACACTTTTAATGGATTAGCACCTAAATCTAAAGCGGCTTCCTCAATTGATTTATCAAGCTCACGAAGCCTTGCACTAATGACCACGGTCACATAAGCCATACAGAATGTAGTATGCGCCATCCAAATAGTAATTGCACCACGATCTTTTGGCCATCCAAGAATCTGCCCCATACCAACAAACAAAAGCAACAATGCCAAGCCTGTAATAATATCAGGCATAACAAGTGGTGCTGTTGTCATAAATGAAAACAGATTTGCACCTTTAAATCGTTTAAAGCGAACAATTGCATAAGAAGCAAGTGTACCTAATACGGTTGCAAAAGTCGCTGCACATGCGGCAATGGCTAAGCTTAGACCGACAGCTTTAAATAGTTCCTCATTATGCATTAGCTCAAAGTACCATTTAGTTGAAAATTCAGCCCATACCGTAACTAAACGAGAACTATTAAACGAATAAACAACTAAAATAATCATTGGGATATATAAAAACGAAAATACCACCAATAAAATAAGTCCTTTAAGACATCGAAAAATGAGTGCTAATGTCACAATCACAGTCACAATCAAGCTAAATATTAAACAGTTAACATATAAGCTTATATCGGTAAGTAAACCTAAGCCAGCCGAACTAATTAGTACCGATAGCAGTAACGACCCCAATAGTAATGAGATAAATACAATCAAAGAAGATCGCAAAATAACAGGTAAATCATTCATCTATTTACCCTCCATTTGTCGGCTTTGAAACTTATTGAAATAGTAAATTGGCACAATCAAAATTAACAACATAACTGTCGCAACCGCAGATGCTGCTGGCCAATCAGTATCTCGAGAGAATATAGTCCAAATTTGCGTACCAATCATAATACTTTTAGAGGGTCCTAATAATTCAGGTATCACATATTCACCAACAGCAGGAATAAACACTAGCATCCCCCCCGCAATAATGCCATTTTTGGTGAGTGGCACAATAATTCTGAAAAAGGTTTTAATTGGCTTACAACCTAAGTCCAATGAGGCTTCAATTAACGTCGAATCCACTTTACTTAACGAAGTATAAATTGGTAACACCACAAACGGTAAGTAAGAATACACAATACCGATATAAACCGCCAAATAAGTTTTTATAATCACGAGTGGCTGATCAATAACCCCTAACCACATTAAAAAGTGATTTAACAAACCTTCTTGATTTAAAATACCAATCCACGCATAAACTCGAATTAAAAATGATGTCCAAGACGGTAAAATAATTAACAATAATAAAATGTTACGCGTAGATTGCTTACATTTTGAAATTGCCCATGCTAATGGATAACCAATTAAAATACATAATATGGTTGAAATAGCCGCAATTTTTAATGATTCTAAATAAGACGCAAAATAAATACTGTCATTAACTAAGTCAATATAATAACTAAAGTTCAAAGCAATATTTAGTAATCCATCATCATAACTAAACAAATCAGTATAAGGTGGAATTGCAAAGATCTTCTCAGAAAAACTAATCCTAAAGACAATTAAGAATGGTAATAAAAATAGCAATAGCATCCATAAATAAGGGATGGCAATAACAATTAAACGCCCATAAAGAGTCATCAGATCAGTATCTCGGCTTTGTTGCTTCATCTTTTTATAAGCAAAATAAATTACCACAAGCCCAGCAGGAACAAACAATATACTGCCAGCAATAATCAGCCGATAAGCAAATTTAGATGGCTTATAATTTGCTAAACATAATCCCACACATGACAACAAAAAACTTAATGTCATCGCGGTAAATAGCGCATCTAAAAATAAGTTATCAAATGCTCCTGTTGTCACAAAACGCCAATAAACATTGAGCAACACAAATGCATTTAACAACAATCCTAATACAATGGATCGCATTATGATATCCTCTTTTGTTTATTCAGTAAGCACAACACAGCTATCAACTTCCCAACTTAAGTTAACTATATCACCCCAAGTTGGCATACCTTTACGATAACGATGTTCATTTTGAAGTTGCGCAATAATAATTTGCCCACTTGGTAATTTAACGTGATAAATCGACAGATCCCCAAGGTAAGCGATTTCGACCACTTCACCTGTTGCCACATTATAGCCATCTTCTGGGATTTCATCGCAAAGTTTAATTTTTTCTGGACGTAACGCGACTTGTGTTGGCACGCCTTCAACCGCAGGTGAATCATAATCGACTTTTAATGGACGCTTAATCATAGGACAGCTAATGATCAAACCATCTTCTTGCGTTTCTTGCAAAATACCGTCAAAGACATTTACCGAGCCAATAAATTCGGCACTATAACGGCAATTTGGATGTTCATAAATCTCTTCTGGTTCACCGATTTGTACAAATTGACCTTTATTCATAATAGCAATACGGCCAGCCATAGTCATGGCTTCTTCTTGATCATGTGTCACCATTACACATGTTGCGCCCACTTGTTCTAAAATACTCACCACTTCAAGTTGCATACGATCACGAAGTTGTTTATCTAGCGCACCCATTGGTTCATCAAGCAATAATAATTTTGGACGTTTAGCTAAACTACGAGCTAATGCAACACGTTGTCGTTGACCACCAGACAATTGATGTGGTTTACGTTTACCAAATTGCTCCATATGTACAAGGGCTAACATCTCTTCAACGCGCTGTTTTATTTCAAATGAATTTAATTTATCTTGTTTTAAACCAAAGGCAATATTCTGCTCAACCGTCATGTGAGGAAATAAAGCATACGATTGAAACATCATATTAATTGGACGATCATAAGGCGGAACTTGAGATAAATCCTTACCATCAAGAATAATCTGCCCCGACGTAGGCTGTTCAAAGCCTGCAAGCATTCGTAACAATGTAGATTTACCACTACCTGACGCACCTAATAAAGCAAAAATTTCACCAGTATAGATAGTCAAGTTGACATCATCAACGGCATAATAATCATCGTTAAAAACTTTAGTTAAATTTTTGATCTCCAAAAGTGGAGTTACCATCTTTTTTTTAGGCTGTACCTGATTTGTTGTTTTATTATTCACTCTATTTTCCTCATAACAACAAGCCAAAAAAAACGAGACGGAAAGGCTAAATAACCCATCCGTCTAGAATTAACACTTAAATTCGATATACCCAATATCGACTATTTACCAGTTTTAAGTTTAGTCCATGTACGAGTAATTACGCGCTCAAGTTTAGGATCTTTAACTTGTAAAGTGAATAGTTTTTCCATCACTTCTGGTTTTGGATAAACCGCTGGATCGTTTTTCACATCTGGGTTTACAAATTTGTCATTTGCTTCTTTATTAGCGCTAGCAAAATTCACATCGTTAGTGACTTGCGCGGCAATTTCAGGTTTCATAACAAAATTTAAAAACTCATGTGCTTCGTCAGGATTTTCTGAATCTTTTGGAATAGCGAAGGTATCAAAAAAGACTAATGCGCCCTCTTTTGGAATTTGATAACCAATATGCACACCATTTTTTGCTTCGTTAGCTCTATCGCGTGACTGTAAAATATCGCCAGACCAACCTAAAATGACACAAATATCACCATTTGCCAAATCAGTAATATATTGTGAAGAATGGAAATAACGAATATTTGGTCTCACTTTTTCTAACAATTCATAAGCAGCACCAGTATAATCTTTAACATCGGTACTGTTTGGATTTTTACCTAAATATTGAAGTGCACTTGCAAAGATCTCGGTTGGTGCATCTAAAAATGCCACACCACAATCTTTTAGTTTCTCCATATTTTCAGGCTTGAAGACTAAATCCCAACTATCGACTGGAGCATCTTCACCCAAACGTTCTTTAACTTTATCAATGTTATAACCGATACCTGTTGTCATCCATACATAAGGGATAGCATACTTATTATCAGGATCATGCGTTGCCATCAATTTCATTAAATTTGGATCAAGATTTTTCCAATTTGGTAACTTGCTTTTATCTAACGGTAAATAAACACCTGATTTAATTTGTTTAGCTAAAAAGCTATCAGAAGGAGAAACAACATCAAACCCAGAATGGCCTGCCATCAATTTACCTTCAAGGATTTCGTTTGAATCATACACATCATAAACAAGTTTGATGCCTGTTGATTTTTCAAAATCAGAAATAGTATTAGAACCGATTTGACCTGCCCAATTGTAAAAATGTACAACACGATCTTTAGCAATAGCAGATTGAGATAACGCCAGTGAAACACCAGCCACGATTGAAAGAATTGTTTTACGTTGAGTAAACATGCTCACCACT
Organism: Gilliamella sp. Pas-s27; assembly: GCF_009795865.1. NCBI lineage: Bacteria > Pseudomonadati > Pseudomonadota > Gammaproteobacteria > Orbales > Orbaceae > Gilliamella > Gilliamella sp. Pas-s27. The sequence goes on along the minus strand of NZ_WTEW01000023.1, from coordinate 16,926 downwards.
TCTCCTCTTGTAGGGATATTACATGTTAGACACAAGCCCATTGCAAAGACACAATGGACCCCCAAATTTTGCTATCGACGTCATCACTAATGGATAAATCACCAACATAATAAACGCCCAGCGAAACCGAGGTAATCAGGCAATCACAAGTCATTAATAAAATAAATGAACAAGTAGAGCTAACCTTGCATTACGAGGGATAAAATACCTTTTTTTTTCGAGATGTCTACTTAAAAAATCAAATATTAAAGCTTTCTTAACTGAGTGGTTACGTTTTAACCACTCACAATGGAATAAACAGTTATTTAGCAATTAATTAACCGCTATTATTCGGCTATAGCTTGCATAATTTTACCATTAGGTTGCCAAACGCGGTATTTTACTTGTAAATCATTAGGCACATAAAAAACTAATGGTAAGCTACTGTTATAATTAAACAAACCTAAATTATGATTCATTGTCACAAACTCGCTTTTACTGCTACCTTCAGGACAAGCCATTAATGTTGACAAATTACCAACGGCCTTTTCAACAACATAATAAGAGTAACCCCAGCCTTTAAGCTCTTCTTGCTTAACCACGCCACCTAAATTATGAAAATTGCAATCAACATTCATCTCTTTACCAATAATCACCTCAACTTTAGTGTTGCTCTCATTAGCCATCGCTGGTAAATGGATAGCATAACGTGTAAAACCAACTTGAGCTGCAGGAAATGGTGCCGTATCATTGGCATTTTGTGTTGTCGGTTTTATTTTAGGCGAATTTGCACATGCAGTTAATGCCACACCTAATAATGTTAATAACACTAATTTTTTCATTTTTAAAATCTCCATTAATAAAATTAATTATAAACACCATCATATTAATTTAAATTGATAATGCGTATAATAACGCCATCAAAATTAATAAATATGGTAAAAAAATGCCAGCAGAAAAAAACACAACTGATTTACTTAAGCTAATTCTAAACCTGTTGATCATCGGATTACTAATCATTATTACCTATCGTGTTATTGAAGTTTTCTTATTTGGATTCTTCTGGGCGGTGATGGTAGTTATTGCCACTTGGCCATTAATGATAAAAATTCAAAAAAAATTATTTAACAAACGCTGGCTATCACTACTGGTAATGGCACTAATATTAGCCTTTGTTTGCATTATACCGTTCATATTAATTATTAGCTCGGTAGCACAAAACGGTCACCACCTTATTGAATGGGCAAAAACACTATCTCATCAAAAACTACCAACACTTGACTGGCTAGAAAGCGTACCTGCTTTTGGTCCTGAACTACACCAAAAATGGTTAACATTAATTCAAACAGATGGTTCTGACTTAGTATCAAACATACAACCTTATATTGGCATCATGATAAGCTGGCTACTTGAACAAGTCACCAACATTGGCATATTCATCTTTCATGCAGGTGTGATGATCATTTTTAGCCTATTACTCTATTTAAAAGGCGAAAGCATCACCAAATATGTCTACTTACTTGCTAATCGATTATCAAAACAATATGGCGCAACCACCGTCACATTAGCAGGACAATCTATCCGCGCAGTAGCACTAGGGGTTGTGGTTACAGCTATCACCTTAGCCCTAATTGGCGGATTAAGTTTTGTATTTACTAAAATGCCACTACCCGGCGTACTAACACTCGTCTTATTTATTTGTTGCGTAGCACAAATTGGCCCAGTGGTTGTTATGCTAGGATGCATCTGTTGGCAATTTTGGATGGGCAACACCACCTCGGGTATTATCTTAATTGTTGTTGCAATCATATTGACCACTTTAGATAGTGTAATGCGAGCCTACTTAATCAAAAAAGGCGCTGACTTGCCGTTTTTACTTATATTATTTGGCGTCATTGGTGGATTACTTGGCTTTGGCATAATGGGGTTATTTATTGGTCCTGTGGTGCTAGCACTAACTTATAAAATAATTCAAACATGGGTTGATGAACAATCTTAAACCATTTATTATCACTCACAATAAAGCATAAACAATAGCTAAAGGCGTAAAGTGACACAAACAACAAATAGTCACTTACCCAAAAGTGACTAAGTAAAAATGCATATAAATAAAAAGGAGCGTTATTTTTACTGACTTATTCAGATTTTGTTAGATAAAATCCTAACATAACTAGTCAGTTATAATGATAAACAAATTATGCGAATACCATTTATAAAATACAATCACCAAAAACATCTTGATGAATTAGCCAAAATTCAACAAAATGCAGATCAATACCAAATTATATATAATCCTAAAGCCTATCGACTGGCTTTACTCGAAAGCATAAAACAAGCTCAACATCGTATTTACATAGTTGCACTCTATCTAGAACAAGACGAAGCTGGCAAAGAAATTCTTAACGAACTATACCAAATCAAACAACAACGCCCAAACTTAGATATCAAAATATTTGTTGACTGGCACCGTGCACAACGTGGACGAATTGGCGAAGACAAAGCCCACACCAACGCCAACTATTACTACCAACTAAAGCAACAGCACCCAGAGATCGACATTCCGATTTATGGTGTTCCTGTAAACCGTCGCGAAGTACTTGGTGTATTGCATTTAAAAGGCTTTATTATTGATGATACGGTCATCTACAGTGGCGCAAGCATCAATAACGTCTACTTACACAAGCGTGAAAAATACCGTTACGACCGCTATCACTTTATCACTAATCCGCTATTAGCCGATAGCATGGTGCAATTTATCAACGACCACTTTATGCCGTATCAAGCTATACAGTTACTTAACACTGGCACACACAAAACACGCAAACAAATCAAATCCGAAATCAAAACCTTGCGCCAACACTTAATGGATGCCAACTACCAATATAACGGTAATGCCGACAACGACACCTTATCGGTTGCACCAATAATGGGGCTTGGGCGCAATAACTCGCTCAACAAAATCATTCATCACTTAATCAACATAACCGAACAAAAAATTACTTTTTGCACGCCGTATTTTAATTTACCTAATATCCTAGTACGCGACATTATTCGTCTGCTACGCAAAGGGCGTCAAGTTGAATTAATTATTGGCGATAAAGAAGCCAACGACTTCTACATCCCACCTGACCAACCCTTTAACATATCGGGTGGACTCCCTTATTTATACGAAATCAACTTAAGACACTTTATTGAACGCCTACAAAATTTTATCGATAAAGAACAACTGACCATAAGATTATGGAAAGACGAAGCGCAAACCTATCACCTAAAAGGTATCTGGGTGGATGACAAATGGGTACTCATAACGGGCAACAACCTAAATCCACGAGCATGGCGTCTTGACCTTGAAAACGGCATATTAGTGCATGATCCAAAACAAGAATTAAGTGACAAGTTCAACCAAGAACTGAACACCATCCGTCAAAAAACTACGTTGATAACGCATTTTCAACAAATCCAAGCGAGCCAGTTTTATCCAAGTCAGGTTCATAAGTTGATAAAGCGACTAAGTCGCATCAAGGTGGATAGGATTATTAAGCGGTTATTATAAAGATAGTAGGTAAAAGTGCAGTGGTGGTTGCGGGCGGTTTTTGGTTAAAAGCAGTTAGCAAAAAACTTCAATAAAATCAATACCTTTCCTGACCAACTTTTTTGGTCTGTGGTTTTATTTAGTATTGTTCGCCATTAGTTTGATGGCATAAAAAACCGACCGCTTAGGTCGGTTTGTTGTTTGATGTGTTATTGCTGTTTCGCTTCGATATTGTCGCCGACTAAATCCAGATGGATGGTTTTACCCGGAACTAATTTGCCTGACAATATTTGTTGCGCTAATGGATTTTCGATCTCTTGTTGTATTGCGCGTTTTAGTGGTCTTGCACCATAAATTGGGTCAAAGCCCACTTTGGCAAGATGTTCTAATGCCGCGTCAGAAATATCCATTTGGTAACCACGTTCATCTAAACGTTTTTCAACGTGTGCTAATTGAATTTTGGCAATCGCTTTGATGTTTTCTTGTCCAAGTGGATGGAACACGACGGTTTCATCAATTCGATTGATAAATTCTGGTCTAAAGTGTTTAGTGACAACAGTCATAACCAGCGCTTTCATTTCGTCATAACTTAGTTCTGCTTGACCTTGAATTAAATCAGAACCTAAGTTTGATGTCATGATGATAACCGTGTTACGGAAATCAACGGTACGGCCTTGCCCATCGGTTAAGCGTCCATCGTCTAACACCTGTAGTAAGATATTAAACACATCTGGGTGCGCTTTTTCAACTTCGTCAAGTAAAACGACCGAATAAGGGCGACGTCTTACCGCCTCAGTTAAATACCCCCCTTCTTCATAACCCACATAACCCGGAGGTGCACCAATTAAACGTGCGACTGAGTGCTTTTCCATAAATTCGGACATATCAATTCGCACCATAGCATCTTCGCTGTCAAACATAAAGTTAGCAAGCGATTTGCATAGTTCGGTTTTACCGACACCCGTTGGTCCTAAAAATAGGAATGATCCAATTGGTTTGTTCGGGTCTGACAACCCAGCACGACTACGTCGAATCGCATTAGCAACAGCAACAACGGCTTCTTGTTGCCCAATAACACGTTTGTGTAGCGCATCTTCCATATGTAATAGCTTGTCTTTTTCGCTTTCGAGCATTCTTGAAACAGGAATGCCTGTTGCTTTTGATAACACTTCAGCAATTTCGTTATCGGTGACTTTGTTACGCAATAACTTCATGGTTTTGCCTTCTAACTGCGTTGCCGAGGCGAGTTTTTTTTCAAGCTCTGGTATTTTGCCGTATTGTAATTCGGACATTTTACTGAGATCGCCTGCTCGGCGTGCTTGTTCTATTTCGGTGCGTGCCTTTTCTAACTCGGCTTTAATATTTTGCGTCCCCGAAACAGCGGCCTTTTCAGATTTCCATTCTTCTTCTAACGATGCGTATTCCTTTTCTTTTTCAGTCAGTTCTTCATTTAGCATTTCAAGACGTTTTTTACTGGCATCGTCAGACTCTTTTTTAAGCGCTTGTTGTTCCAATTTAAGTTGGATGATACGTCTTTCAAGGCGATCTAAAGACTCTGGTTTAGAGTCCATTTGCATACGAATGCTTGATGCGGCTTCATCAATAAGGTCTATCGCTTTGTCTGGTAGCATACGATCTGAGATATAACGATGCGACAAAGTTGCCGCCGCCACGATCGCAGGATCGGTAATTTGCACATGATGATGCAATTCGTAGCGTTCTTTTAATCCGCGCAAAATAGCAATCGTATTTTCTACTGTTGGTTCAGCAACGTAGACTTTTTGAAAGCGACGTTCTAACGCTGGATCTTTTTCAATATATTGGCGATATTCGTCAAGTGTAGTTGCCCCAACGCAATGTAATTCACCACGCGCTAACGCTGGTTTTAACATGTTACCTGCATCCATGGCGCCGTCGCTTTTACCTGCACCGACCATGGTGTGAATTTCGTCAATAAATAAAATGATGCGCCCTTCTTCTTTGGCTAAGTCTTTAAGTACCGCTTTTAAGCGTTCTTCAAATTCACCACGGTATTTTGCGCCCGCAATTAATGCGCCCATATCTAATGATAAGACACGTTTGTTACGCAAACCTTCAGGCACTTCGCGGTTAACTATACGTTGTGCAAGCCCCTCAACGATAGCGGTTTTACCTACACCCGGTTCACCAATAAGTACTGGGTTATTTTTGGTGCGGCGTTGTAATACTTGAATGGTACGGCGAATTTCTTCATCACGACCAATTACAGGATCTAACTTGCCTTGCTCTGCACGCTGAGTTAAATCGATGGTGTATTTTTTAAGTGCTCCTCGTTGATCTTCGGCATTAGGATCGTTCACGTTATCGCTTCCCCTTACTTGGTTGACTGCTTGGCTAAATTTGTCTTTATTGACGCCCGATTTTTTTAGGATATCCCCTAAGCTGCCTTTGTCTTCTAAAGCGGCGAGTATAAAGAGTTCTGACGAGATATAGCTATCGCCATTTTTTTGGGATAATTTGTCGCACAAATTCAAGACTCGAATAAATTCTTGTGATGGCAACACTTCGCCCCCAACACCTTGTACTTGTGGGAGTCGGTCAATCGCTTGCGTTAATTCTTGCTGTAAAATAGCTACATTAGCACCCGCTGCATTCAATAATGGCGCAACGCTACTACCATCTTGGTTGAGCATGGCTGATAGGACATGTACAGGCTCAATGTATTGATTGTCTTTACCTAATGCTAGCGATTGCGCATCAGCTAAAGCTTGTTGAAATTTGTTAGTAAGTTTATCTAACCTCATAGTTTATCTCCTGAGCAATAGATTTGGTTAAAATGCTTAACACATTTATACCATTTGCATTGATCACTAAATGAGTGTGGAAGAATAATTTTCAAGAGCAAATTAAGAATATTTTTTACACATTTTGTACAACACATCTTTGCTAGTTTATGCTTAAAAAAGCCAAAATAAAGAGCCTCAATACCCAATAATTGCCAATAAATATCACACTCAATAACATATCAAAGATGACAAATTGCTATTTATCGATTATAGTAGCCGCCTTTTATTTTGTTAGCTTATCTAACCGTGGTTCGTAACCCATCCCACGCAAAAAAACTAGGAATACAACATGTTCAAAATAGCCAAAGAATTTCAATTTGACGCCTGTCATATGTTAGATGGGCATAATAAAAAATGTCATAATCTGCACGGTCATACTTACCGTTTATTAGTCGAAGTCAGCGGTGATCTTATTGATAGCGGTTCAAGCCAAGATATGGTCATGGATTATGCCGATTTAAAGCAAATCGTTAAACAGCATATTGTTGATCCACTCGATCACGCTTACCTTTACAATCAAAATAATCCTAATGAGTGCCGTATTGCATCCTTACTGCAAGAGATGAATCGCAAAATATTTGCCTTTCCTTGCCGAACAACGGCCGAGGGAATGAGTCAATTTATTTTTGATCATCTGTCGCAATATTTGCCTGTTTCGATGATCAAATTATGGGAAACACCCACTTCGTATTGCGAATACCGTCGGAGTTAATATGATTGAGTTTCGTATTGTTGAAATCTTCGAATCTTTACAGGGCGAGGGTTATAATACTGGCATGCCTGCGGTTTTTATCCGTTTTGCTGGGTGCAATTTAAATTGTACTTGGTGCGATACTAATTTTCGTCAGTTTACCCGTTTTACATTAGACGCACTGCTTGCCAAAGTGAGCGGATACAATAGCAAAAACGTTATCATTACCGGCGGCGAGCCGACAATGGTCAAGGCACTACCAGAACTGTTACTACCATTAAAAGAGGCCGGCTATTTTATTGCTATTGAAAGCAATGGGCTTGGTAAGGTCAATCCACTCGTTGATTACATTGCACTTAGCCCTAAGTTTTGCTACCAAGCACGTTACCAAAAAATAGTTCAATCCACCGCTAACGAGGTGCGTATTGTTGCTGAAAATCACCCCGATTTTATCGATTTTTGCCAATATATCGAAACCCAAATCCACGCCAAACGCTATTACCTGTCACCGTGCGAAAAAGATGGCGCGTTTAATATGTTTGAAACCATTGAGCTATTGGGGAAAATCAACAAAGATCGCTTGGATAATAAATGGCTACTTAGTGTACAAAGTCATAAATTTGCCAGTATAGAATAGTAGATTAATATCAGATATTGATATTTAAAGCACGTTATAAATGGTCGGACGACTAACCATAAAACATTTAGCCAAATCAGTAACAGCTATTTTTTCTGATATAAGCACCCGATCTCTTGTCTGCGATAAGGCGTTAATTTTGTTTTTTTATGTATATTCATTACAGTCGTTTCTCAAATTACTGTAAACAACGCGAGGAATTCCTACATATGAATCATTATCGGATGAACGTTAAAGCCTGCTTAACCACTTCTATTCCCACACCTTTTTTATGAGCATTCTCACTCAAATAACGTCGCCATTTTTTTGCGCCTTTGCATCCATTAAATAACCCTAAAGTGTGACGCATAATGTGATTTAGTTGTGCCCCTTGCGTTAATTGTTGCTCAATATAGGGATAAAGCGCTCGAATTGCTGATTTTGGTTCAACTACTGGGGTATTTAACCCAAAAATTTGTGAATCAATTTGGGTTAGTAAAAGCGGATTTTGATAAGCTTCACGACCTACCATCACACCATCAACATGCTGTAAATGATATTTGATTTCATCAATAGTTTTAATACCACCATTAATCGCTATCATCAAATGGGGATAATCTTGTTTGAGTTTATAAACACGGTCATAGTCAAGTGGCGGCACTTCTCGATTTTCTTTTGGACTTAACCCTGATAACCAAGCTTTACGTGCATGCACAATAAACGTACTAGTATAAGGCATTACAGTTTCAATGAAGTGACATAAAAAATCATAACTATCAAAATCATCAATACCAATTCTTGTTTTTACCGTTACAGGAATATCAATCTGGGCTTGCATCTGCTCAACGCAGTCAGCCACTAAATTTGCATTACCCATTAAACAAGCACCAAACATACCATTTTGCACCCGATCTGATGGACAACCTACGTTTAAGTTGATTTCATCATAACCACGTTCTTGCGCTAATTTTGCACATTGTGCCAATGCTTTGGGATCGCTACCGCCCAGTTGTAAACTAACAGGATGTTCTTCATGATTGAAATCTAAATAATCACCTTTTCCAAATAAAATGGCACCAGTTGTCACCATTTCTGTATATAGCAATGTTTGTTTTGTTAGAATTCGGTGAAAATAACGGCAATGTTTATCTGTCCAATCAAGCATAGGAGCGATAGAAAATTTATTTTTTGTTGAATGCATTGATACACCAATTTTTATAGCTGTTTTTACTGATTATTTCAGAAATATTATTTTTGCTTATTTTTACCTATTTTGATATATTTTTTCATCATCAGGATCCCGCACAGGCTCCCACGCTGATAGGACAAAATAATTTAGGGTAAACAATTTATGGTCCATTATATCATAAAGAGACGTATCCGTGCAGACGGAACACCTCGATATCGTTGTACTATTATAATGAAAAAAAGCCAAGATTATTTATCGTAAGTCAGAGACGTTTAGCAAACAACAAATAGCAAAAATATGAGGAACAAATCGGGTATCGAAAATAGATCAACTCGAAATCCAACAAAAAAATTATTTGTTATTCAACATGTTAAAAAGAATAATATTGCAAATGTAAAATTATCTGTTCTAAAAAACTCATCACATAATTGAACACTGCAGGGCTCGAGCAGCATCAGGAACCAAACCAGCTACTATCAACCATGATATAAGCTATATTGGTTCTATTCTTGAAGTTGCGCGACCTATTTATGGAATAAATATTGATAAAACAATTGTAGATGATGCGAGACCTTTATTAATACAGATGAATTTAATCGGAAAAAGCCAACGCAGAGCAAGACGACCAATAAGTGATGAATTAAATCGTATTGTTGAAAAACTACAAGAACGGCAGTCACATAAATATTCAAAAATTCCTTTTGTTGATATTTTGAATTTTTTAATATTGCCATGTACGCAAATAGGTGAAAATATGTTCTCTAAAATGGGATGATGTAGATTATAAATAAAAAGCAGTACTAGTTAGAAACAGAAAAGATCCCAGAAAAAAATAGGAAATCATATGCTTGTACCCTTGCTAGGCGAAGCATGGACTATTTTACAATCACAACCTAAAAACAATGAATTAATATTCCCTTATAATTCAAGATCTGTAACTGTATATTTTCCGCGAATTAGAAATAAACTAGGTATTTGATTCAAGGTACCATGACATGAGGCGAGAAGGCGCTAGCCGATTATTAGAATGGGGTTTTGCAATAGAAGAAGTGGCTCAAGTCACAAGACATAGAAATTTACAAACGCTCTGGAATATTTATATTAGTTTATTCCCAAATTCATTACATGCTAAATTTAACAAATTACAAAAAAAAAGAAAGCTAGCTTTGTTTAGCTCTAATGATGAAATCACTGGCGAATGCTACATTATCAACAGCGACGACGATCACAATTATGTGCTCTATCAAACACTGAAATCACAATATGATATCGCCGATTTTGTGATGCTAGCAGACGCTGTTGAGTATTGTAGGTTGAAGATTGATAGTGTTTTACTAATGCATTAGATGTGTTAAACTTTTAATTTAAATAAGTAGTTTTTATTATGTCAAATTTAGCTATTAATAAAAAATTAATTCCCTCTAGCACCAGAATTGACTCAATTGATTTTATACGTGCAATAAGTTTTTTGATGATTGTTGCGGGGCATTTTGTTGGCGCATTGTCACAACACGGAGTTGATCGTCATTACTTCCATAAATATTATTTGGGTGGAGTTGGAGTTTCTTTTTTTATTATTACTTCAGGTGCTTCACTGTATATTTCAACAAAAAACAAATTTGATTTAAAAGTTTATATAAAAAAGCGAATCGCAAATATTTATCCTTATTTTTGGATTTGTTATGTTTTTGTTGCTGTTTTTTTATTTTTGTCATTCTCAACAGTTTGTCTAGGAAATGACCCTGGTAGACTTTTAATAACATTTTTAGCATTAGATGGATACTTAGGTTCAACTGTTCCAAATACTTATTATTTAATTGGAGAATGGTTCACCGGTTTTATACTTCTTGTATATATATTATTCCCGTTCATTTTTTGGTTAAAAAATAAAAATATTTATATTGCTATCATTGTTATTTCATCTTTGGTTGCCATTCAAAATACGCCTTATGTAGTTGAGCATTTTCTTTTGTGGAATGATGATCCTTTTTGGAACCCTATATCTAGACTACCAGAAATTTTACTAGGTGTACTTATTATTGATCTATTATTATTGAAAAACAAGAAAGCAAATTTCTTTACAGCATTTATAGCGTTACTGTATATCATAATTGTTCTTACATTTATAGAAGAACACTACAGGACATATAATATGTGGGGAATTAGCATGTGGGCAATGACATTTGTCATAATTTGCTGTTTGTATGAAAATATAATAATCCCTAAAGCAGTTAAAAAAATCATATTATTTTTATCAGAATATTCATTCGTGGCATTTTTGCTACACCACCAAATAATATATTATCTGGTATCAAAGATACAGTCTCAGGAATTCAATAGATTTCAGTTTTTTTATTTTTATGTAGTTATAGTTTTACTTTGTTATTTTTTAGCTTATTTAATAAAACCAATTGGAGACAAGCTAAAAAGAAAAATACTAGAACTTTAAACCATATAGCAAACTTAATCTGACAAACACCTATTTATGATTTCTTCCTGAAGCTGGGATTTTAAACTCAGCTCGGCAAACATCTGTTTAAGCTTGCGATTTTATGCATCGAGTTCTTTTAAATGTTTGATATCTGAGCTTTCCATACCACCGTATTTTTCTCGCCATTTATAAAAATTTGAGTTGCCCATACCCTATTTACAGCAAATCGCTTTAACGGGAAGGCCGGCTTCTGCTTCTTTTAATATCGATACGATTTGGTGCTCTGTCATCTTTTTCATGTTTCAATCCTCTTTTACTTTTCTCATAGAGAGTTTTCTACTTTTTTGCTGTGCTGTTTTTTGGGGTATTTACATAAGATCGTTAAAGATAAATTAAATCCACTTAGATTATCGTTGTGCTAATTTATTGTTTTTCTATTTTACTGTAGAATAGAAGTTATTTCTATTATGCCCTAGATCAGGATTGATGCTTTAATTATGAAAAACACAACTTATAATCCACACGAAATTGAGCAACCCATTTATCAACATTGGGAAGAAAGCGGATACTTTAAGCCTAATGGTGACAAATCACAGCCAAGTTATTGTATTGCTATTCCACCACCGAATGTGACGGGTAGTTTACATATGGGACATGCTTTCCAACAAACAATTATGGATGCCTTGATTCGTTATCACCGTATGCAAGGGCATAATACCCTTTGGCAATCAGGAACTGATCATGCTGGTATTGCAACGCAAATGGTGGTAGAGCGTAAAATTGCCGCTGAAGAAAACAAAACCCGCCATGATTATGGTCGAGATGCTTTTATTGACAAGATTTGGCAATGGAAAGCTGAATCCGGCGGTAGCATTACAAAACAGATGCGTCGTTTAGGGGATTCGGTTGATTGGGATCGTGAACGATTCACTATGGATGACGGTTTATCAAACGCCGTAAAAGAAGTTTTTGTTCGACTATATCAAGAAAACCTTATCTATCGCGGCAAACGTTTAGTTAATTGGGATCCTAAATTACGCACGGCGATCTCAGATCTTGAAGTTGAAAATCGAGAAGTTAAAGGCTCAATGTGGCATTTGCGTTATCCATTAGCAGATGGAGCCAAAACAGCCGATGGTAAAGATTATTTAGTTGTTGCAACTACTCGCCCAGAAACCTTATTTGGTGATACAGGGGTTGCAGTTAATCCTGAAGATCCACGCTATAAAGATTTGATTGGTCAATATGTGATATTACCATTTGTTAATCGTCGTATTCCTATTGTTGGTGATGAACATGCTGATATGACAAAAGGGACAGGGTGCGTAAAAATTACGCCAGCTCATGATTTTAATGACTATGAAGTAGGGCGACGTCATCAATTATCGATGATCAATATCTTAACCTTTGATGGCGATATTCGTCAGCAAGCTGAAGTGTTTGATACTAATGGTGAACCAAGCGATGCTTACGAACCAACTATTCCTGCTCAATTCCAAAATCTAGAGCGTTTTGCTGCTCGTAAAGCGGTTGTGGCAGAATGTGAATCACTAGGTATTTTAGAAAAAATTGAACCTCATGATTTAACTGTTCCTTATGGTGATCGTGGTGGTGTTGTTATTGAACCTATGCTAACTGATCAATGGTATGTGCGTGCAAAAGTGCTTGCCGAGCCTGCGATCGATGCTGTAAAAAATGGCGATATCCAATTTGTACCAAAACAGTATGAAAACATGTATTTTTCTTGGATGAATGATATCCAAGATTGGTGTATTTCGCGTCAATTATGGTGGGGACACCGTATTCCTGCTTGGTATGATAAGCAAGGTAATGTTTATGTTGGCCGAGATGAAGCCGAGGTTCGCCGTGAAAATAACCTTGCTGATGATATTGAACTGAAACAAGATGACGACGTGCTTGATACTTGGTTCTCATCAGCGCTTTGGACGTTTTCAACGCTAGGTTGGCCAAGTAATACTGATGATTTAGCCACATTCCACCCAACGAATGTGCTTGTAACTGGTTTTGACATCATTTTCTTCTGGGTTGCCAGAATGATTATGATGACCATGCACTTTATTAAAGATGAACAGGGTAAACCACAAGTTCCTTTTAAAACCGTGTATGTTACAGGCTTAATTCGTGATGAAGAAGGGCAAAAAATGTCAAAATCTAAAGGAAACGTAATTGATCCTTTAGATATGATTGATGGCATCTCTCTGCCTGCATTATTAGAAAAACGTACAGGCAATATGATGCAACCTCAATTGGCTGAAAAAATCGCTAAACGAACTCAAAAGCAGTTTCCTAATGGCATTGAGGCTCATGGTACTGATGCATTGCGCTTTACGTTAGCTGCCTTGGCATCGACAGGGCGAGATATCAATTGGGATCTAAAACGATTAGAAGGTTATCGAAACTTCTGTAACAAACTTTGGAATGCTAGCCGTTATGTGTTAATGAATACAGAAGGACACGATTGCGGATTCAATGGCGGAGATTTAGATTATTCTCTTGCTGATAAATGGGTTTTAGCAGAATTTAACCAAACCGTTAAATCTTATCGTGAAGCATTTGATACCTACCGATTTGATTTAGCTGCAAATATTTTATATGAATTTACTTGGAACCAATTTTGTGACTGGTATTTAGAACTAACCAAATCGATTTTAGCCAATGGCGAACAATCACAGCAACGTGCAGCTCGTCATACATTAGTGACGGTATTAGAGGCGCTATTACGCCTAGCTCATCCAATTATTCCATTTATTACCGAAGAAATTTGGCAAAATGTAAAAGGATTAATGCACATAACTGCTGACACTATTATGTTACAACCAATGCCTGCTTTTGATAAACAACATGTAAATGACGAAGCGGTAGCAGATATTAATTGGATAAAAGATGTGGTAATTGCAGTGCGAAATATTCGTGCAGAAATGAATATTGCACCAAGTAAGCCATTACAATTACTAATTAGAAAGGCCTCACCAACGGTACATCGAATTATTAGTGATAATATCAACTTTATTGAATCACTAGCAAGATTATCCGAAATTGTTTTACTTGATGAAGGTAAAGCAGGACCATTATCTGTCACTAAACTGGTGGATGGTGCTGAATTGCTTATCCCAATGGCTGGATTAATTAATAAAGAAAACGAACTTGCGCGTTTAGAAAAAGAAATTGAGCGAATTAATGGCGAAATTTCTCGTATTGAAAACAAACTATCTAACGCAAGCTTTGTTGATAAAGCACCAGCCGCAGTGGTCGCGAAAGAAAAGGAAAAACAACAAGGTTATATTGACGATAAAGCCAAGTTGCAAGAGCAGTATACCGCGATAAAAAATCTTTAAGTTTTTTAAAATTAAAAACCTCTCACTTGAGAGGTTTTTAATACTGATTAAATTAAAATTTATAACCTACACCAATCATTGCAACCCATGGATCAAGTTTATAATTAACTGTAACTTTAGTATTACCTAAATGTGTCGTTGCTTTGGTTTCAATATCAATATAACGAAGTTGTGCATTGATAAGCCAGTTTTCGTTTAAGTTGTAATCCGCCCCAACTTGTGCAGCAAGTCCCCAAGAACTATCAAGATCTAAGCCATGAAATCCTGCTTTTTTAGCTTCACCACTGAGCTTTTCATCAAAAAAGAAAGTATAGTTAAGACCAAGTCCAACATAAGGTTGGAATTCATAATTAGAATCAAGTGGGTACCAAACCGCGCTTAATGTTGGTGGTAGATGTTTAATTTTACCTAAATGAGTGCCTGCAAGCCCAGTTGAATTGCCACCACCAAGTTTAACTTGATGACTAAATGGAGTAGCTGCCAATAGCTCCACACCAAAATTATCCGTCACCATATATTGAAAATTTAATCCAAGTTGAGTGTCATTATCAGCTTTTGCTTTTAGATCACTTTTTACGCCACCTACTTTAACATGATCACTTTTATCTTTAGGATGAACATAAACGGGACCACCACGAACAATAATTTCATTAGCTGTATGAGCATAAGCCATACAGTTCACTAACCCCATTGATATAAGCATTGCAATAGATGATATTTTCATTTTAGTCTCCAAAATTTAATCATGATTGATGGTTTAATTTATTTTTCGACAACAATTTTTAATTTAAGTAAGGATATTGGTTTTGTAACTATTTTATTTTATCAATATTATAATACTAATTTTGATATTTATGAGATTTATGTCAAAAAATTAACAAATAAAATGAGGTTAATAATTTGCATTATTAGTTAAATTTATATAGAATGATTTGAAAATATTTCAATGGGTTGTTAGCTCAGTCGGTAGAGCAGTTGACTCTTAATCAATTGGTCGCGGGTTCGATCCCCTCACAACCCACCACTTAGCTAGTTCAGACTTTTATCCGCTCGTTAACGAGAAATAAAGACATTAAAATTTTTGATTAAAATAGAGGTGGTTATGTCTCAACAACTAAGTATTGTAGAAATATTTTTTTTTTCGATGCTATTTTTTTGGTGGATATATTTTACTATTTTTGTAATTGGTATAATTATATTATATATATGTAAAAATAGATTTCTTAAATCAGTTGGTTACATATTAGTAATAGTACCAGTAGGTTGTTACCTCGTCTTTGCAGTTAATTATTTATTGTATGTATTGATTGTTTCTAAAACGGTAATCCATGTCTGAGATTAATAATTTGTGTTAGGCTATTTCCACACAAATAAAGGCTCAAAAGTTAAGTGATGATAAGTCAAATTTAAACAGTCTACGCAAAAATTTTTTGGAAAGATAAATCATGAAAATGCTAGACTAGAATAGCTAAAGGATGTCAACTTCGGTTGTTGATTTTTGATAAAGACATGTTGTTTTAATCAATTTGTTGTAAGTGAGTCCCTTTGTAACTAACTTTAAAAATCTTCCTTTGCTAGCGTTAATAGTATCCATTTTATTTTTCTGTCATAATTTTCATGTCAAAATAAAGTAACAAAGATTATAGGCATTAGAATGAACTCATATTTATTACTTTTTTTTGCAATTATTTGTGAAGTTATTGCAACTTCTTCATTGAAACTCTCAAATGGATTTACCAACCTTACTTATTCCATCATTACCATTGTGGGTTATAGTACTTCGTTTTATTTACTCTCATTAGCATTAAAAAACATTCCTGTTGGTATCGCTTATGCTATCTGGTCTGGAATTGGAATAGTGTTAATAAGTTTAATTGCATGGATCTTCTTAAAACAAACTTTGGATCTTGCAGCTTTAGTAGGTATGGGGTTTATTATGTTTGGTGTTGTGATTATTAATTTATTTTCGAAAGTATCTGGACATTGATTAATAAAGCTACCTTCATAGTCAACTTAACGACGCTATCTCAAAATTTAATAATTCTATTTTTTTATATCTGTCATTATAACAACTGAAATAGCTCGTTTTTGTCTTGTAATTGACTTAAAAATATTAATTTAACCAATATTATAATATAGTTTTTTTGTAACTATCCCCTAAAATAGTACATCAAAAAAGTAGAAATTTCTCTATGATAAAAGTAAAAGGGGATTTAATTATGAAAAAATGACTGAACATCAAATCGTCGCTATTTTAAAAGAAGCTGAAGCGGGTATTCCGGTTAAAGAACTGTGCCGTAAATAGGG
>NZ_WTEW01000155.1:0-252 GCF_009795865.1 Gilliamella sp. Pas-s27 | reverse complement strand
ATACTAAACCCGTTAATCCAATTAATGGTGATTATTTAAAAGCCATTTATCCCGTATATACAAATAACCGCGATAAAATGCAAGGTATTATTTTTGAACGTATGAAAAGTATTGGTACTTCTGATATTCTTAGAGTGTTAGAAGGTTATCGCTGGCAAGATGAAGTAACGTTAAAGATCGAAATGAAAGCACAAAATGGCTTAGGCGAACAATATGCTAAAGCTAGGAAAAATGATCCTGAATCCTTTGGGA
>NZ_WTEW01000022.1:0-42071 GCF_009795865.1 Gilliamella sp. Pas-s27 | reverse complement strand
GGGA
Source organism: Gilliamella sp. Pas-s27 (assembly GCF_009795865.1). Taxonomy (NCBI): domain Bacteria; kingdom Pseudomonadati; phylum Pseudomonadota; class Gammaproteobacteria; order Orbales; family Orbaceae; genus Gilliamella; species Gilliamella sp. Pas-s27. Next base: position 42,067 of record NZ_WTEW01000022.1, on the reverse strand, counting down.
AGACACCCTGGCAAACATGGAATGATGCAAAGGGGTTGGTTAAGGAAAAGCAATTGGAGAATTTATTTTGCTCATCGGACATGCATTTTGTTAAAATGAAAACCGATGAGTAATACGTGTCTGTCAGATTAAGTTTGAGCTACTACAGACGTTACTGGACGTCTATGAATTAATAACTGGAGCGGGAAACGAGGTTCGAACTCGCGACCCCGACCTTGGCAAGGTCGTGCTCTACCAACTGAGCTATTCCCGCTTATTGAGGTGCTTCAAAAGAAGTGGTGAGCATTATACAAAAATTTTTGTATCTAGCAACCACTTTTTATTATTATTTTTTATCTTTCCAACTAAGTGATTCAAAAACGCCAAATAAGAACAGGCGCAATACTTTGAACTTGTCTTGTTGTTTTTCCTGTTTGGTCATGGTTGAGTTTAACATCCATGCTTGTAAGCCATGAGTAACCGCAAAAGCGATTAAGCCGATAATAGCAACCACATTCGCCGGTTTTGGGTAAGGGTGGATTAAGTTAAATAATAAAAATAGCCACATTAATGAGTATAAAGTTTTGCCAATAAAGATGAACATTAATTATCTTCCCGTATAAAAAGGTAACTGTGAACTTGGCCAGCGGTTTTTTCGCGATGTAAGCGCCAGTGAATGGGGATATAAGTTGTTAGGTCGTGCCCTATTTCTGTTTCAATATAGACATAAGCCGATGGTTTGAGCCAATTATTTTGCTCAAGTTGGCTAACTGTTTTGGCAACCAATGATTGGTGAAACGGCGGATCAATAAAGACCACATCAAACTGTTTTGAGGCTGGTCTGTTTAGCCATTCTAAAGTATCTGTATGATAAATATCAATAGCATCGCTAGCAATCTGTTGCTTGTTTTTGTTGAGTAGCATGGCAACTTGTTTGTCTTTTTCAAGCAGGATAACGCTTTTTGCACCTCTTGATGCGGCTTCAAAGCCAAGTGATCCGCTACCTGAAAAACAATCCAAACAATAGCTACCTTGGATAACTGGCATTAACCAGTTATATAGGGTTTCTTTAATGCGATCGGTAGTTGGGCGTAGTCCTTGCTTGTCAAGCACCGCTAATTTTCGCCCACGCCACTTTCCGCCAATAATTCTTATTGAACCATTCATGTTAAATCCTTTATCAGAATAGTTCTGATGTGTTGCCCTCTGAATCTGTTACTTTTGTACCCACTTCTTTTGTCGCATAACCTGTTGGTTCAGTACCTTTGATAAAATATTCTGACATGGTTTTAGAGCCAGAACTAGGTAATAATCCTGTTTTTTGGTCAATAGTAACCGAAATCACATTGTCAGGTTTTACATCTTGTTTTACAGGAACATCTTTTAGAGCAACTTTCATATAATCAACCCATATAGGATTTGCTGTTACAGCGCCTGCTTCGGCTCGGAATGTTCGACCTAAATCACGACGGTGATCGTCAAATCCCATCCATACAGTGGTCACAATATTGCCACCAAAGCCCGAAAACCAAACATCTTTAGATGAGTTGGTTGTTCCTGTTTTACCACCAACGTCTTTACGACCGAGCGCTTTTACTCGCCATGCAGTACCTTGCCAATTTGAACCACCAAATACAATAGAGCGAAGGCCATCTTTCATAATAAATGCAATGCCACTATTTAGTGTATGTGGAGCATATTTTGGTGTGCCGTCTGTATTATTGTCATTTGGGTTGATATTAGGCAATACTAAATCGTCATCAGCCTTAAGGTTAGCTTGTTCTGGCTCTTCGTTATCCGATTGGTTAGCTTCGTTTTCGACATTATCTAACGATACCACTGGTTTGATATCCTCGGGGACAACATCGTCATTACAACTTGGACACGCAATCATTGGTTGATGTTGATAAATCATACCTGTGCCATTACTGTATTCTATCTTCTCAATCAAATATGGTGTAATTAAGTAACCACCATTAGCAATAACCGAATACGCTCTTGCTACTTGTAACGGGGTAAACGATGCCGAGCCTAATGCTAATGATTCATTATGCGAGATGTTTTCTTTAGGGAAGCCAAAACGCTCTAAATAATTTGCCGCATAATCTATACCAACAGCACGTAAGGCTCTTACCATCATGACGTTTTTAGACATTCCTAAACCAATTCTTAATCTTAATGGTCCAGCATAAGTTGGTGGTGAGTTTTTAGGACGCCAAGTAGCACTACCCGTTGAACGAACAATAGGTGCATCATTAAGAAGTGTCGCCATTGTTAGCCCTTGCTCTAAAGTTGAAGCATAAATAAATGGTTTAATGTTAGAACCTAATTGCCTTAGTGCTTGTGTGGCTCGATTAAATTTGCTTAAGTTAAAATCATAACCACCCACTATCGCTTTGATTGCACCATTATCTGAATCAAGTGACACCAGCGCAGAATTAACTGCAGGGATTTGTGCTAGCTCCCAGTCTTCAGCCGATTTTTTAACCCAAATAAGTTGTCCTGCTTTGAGCGTATCAGATACTTTTTTCGGGAATGCACCTTGTCTTGTATCGCTAATAAATGGGCGTGCCCATTTCATGTTTTGGTATGTAATGGTTATATTACTTTTATCAGATAGTATCGCTGTTGCTTCTTTATCTGATGATGTCATGACAACCGCAGGACACATGCCACTATAGCATATGTATTTGTTAAGCGTTTGTTGAATTTTATCTGTTTCCCATGCAGTTTCGTTAGGTTGCCATAGAACTTTTTCAGCACCACGATAGCCATGTCTGATGTCGTAATCAATAATATGTTTTTTTACTGTTTCTGTTGCTGCTATTTGATCGGTTCTTGAAATAGTTGTATAGACTTTATAGCCATCTGTGTAGGCGTTTTCACCAAATTTATCATACATAAATTGACGCGCCATTTCAGCAACATAAGGGGCAGAAAATTCAATTTGTGGCGAGTGATAACTTACGTTAATTGGTTTTTTGATAGCTTCGTCGTATTGCGCTTGGGTGATATAAGATTGATCTAACATACGTCCTAATACCCAATTACGTCTAATTAATGCACGATCTGGATGAGAAATGGGATTATATGCCGATGGTGCATTAGGTAAGCCTGCCAATAAAGCCGCTTCATCAATTGTTAATTGATCGGGTGTTTTACCAAAGAAGGTATAAGATGCTGCCGCAACGCCGTATGCTCTTGAACCAAAATTGATCATGTTAAGATATAGTGCCATGATCTCTTCTTTTGATAGTTCTTTTTCCATACGAATCGCAAGGATTATCTCTTTTGCTTTCCGTGCAATGCTTTTTTCAGGTGTTAGGAAGAAGTTTTTAGCAACTTGCTGAGTGATAGTACTACCACCTTGGGAGAACCCTTTTTGCTTTAAGCCAATATACATGGCTCGAACAATACCAATCGGGTCAATACCAAAATGTTCGTAAAAGCGTGAGTCTTCTGTTGCGATAACGGCATTAACGACTATTGGTGGGATCTCGTCATATTTTAACGGCGTTCTGCGTCGTTCACCAAAAATGGCAATTAATTCACCATCTTTGCTTAGCACTTGCATTGGTGTTTGTAAGCGAACATTTTTTAATGTAGCAACATCAGGAAGCTCTTTTGAATAATGAGCATAACCTGCAATACCAATAACTACAGCACAAAGAAATGCACCAATAAATAATTTTAGAAGTAATTTCAACACTCTAACTAATATCACAAATCTTTCCTATTTAGATTTTTTTAAGGCAAAAATAATGGCATCAGAATTTTCTGCGCCAATGTTCGTAACCTATCTTTAGGTAAGGATCTTCATTTTAGCATTTCAAAAAATGCAAATATTCGATCGTTCATTGATTAAATCACAAAAAATTGTGCGCATTATCTCCCATATTTAGTTTTATTTTAAGCTATTTTTATCAGAATTTTGAAATAATTCTATTTTTACTTAATTGAGGTTAAACAAGTATTATGTGGAGCACACAACTTAGCATATCAAAGCAACAATTATGCATTGCAACGCTTTTTTATACAGTGCTAATAACACTTTGTCTAGTTTTGTTTGCTAACACGGCTTTCAACTATTGTACTTCTGTTATCATTCCATTATTAATAATAGAATGGTGGCGTTGCCTGCATTATTTGAAAATAATTAAAAGTGAATTTGCACTATTTCATTATATTAATCAAATATATTGGCACAAACAACGCTGGCATATAATGCATAAACCTTTGATATTCCGTTATGTTGTTATTTTAAATTTAAAATCTCGACGAAACGGAAAAAACGGTACACTTTGGCTAATGGTTGATAACCTCCAACCGAATGACTGGCGAACATTACGTTTTTACTTAAAACAGATTGAATTCACTTGATGCAACGACATACTTTTCTAAAATTTTTTATTAAGATGACTGTTAATCAATGCGATTTTTTAATCCAATATTGATATGGTTCTGATTCTATCTGTAATGAGAGTAATTCGTGATCCATGTGGCGGCAAAAACTAGGAACATCGCGCGTCGTAGCAAAATCATCGGCAATAACATAAAGAACTTGCCCTATAGCAAGTTCTCGAATGGTTTTTCTAATTAGCATAATAGGTTCAGGACAACGCAATCCAAGTGTATTGAGTTCTTTGTCTATAGTTATGTTCATTTTTTAATGTATTGATAATTATAAAAATAGCTTACTTAGATAATGAGGAACAGCATCTTGAGCGTTCGGTCCAATGACTTCTAATTCTGGTAATAGTTTCTTTAATTCTGCACTACCATTTTGCATTATACATCCTTTACCTGCCACTTTTAGCATTTCGTAGTCGTTCATGCCATCACCAAAAGCGATGCTGTCTTTTAAACTGTAACCGAGTTTCTCAACAACTTTTTTTAATGCACTGCCTTTTGAAACATTTTCTGACATGACTTCAAGACAATTTAATGTTGAAAAGGCAACACTAATTTTATTGCCAAATTTAGCCTCTAGTCGATTTTTTAACTGAACAAGATGTGGATAAAGTGCATCATCGGTTGTTGTAAAATAAATTTTAGCAATATCATTAGTATCAAAATCAAGTGGATTGAATAATTGATAAGTAAACTGTGTATCACGATAAAATTCTAACGAGAAAGTATCCTCTTTATTAATCAACCAATGATCACCACGATATAAATGAGTATAAATTAATGGATCATCCATACTCATTTGAGCAATTTCACTCGCAAGCAAGGGGGAAATACTTTGGCTAAAGATTAAATTACCTTGACTATCATGCACCCTTGCGCCATTTGAGGTTATCATAAAAGCATCTATTTCCATATTTTCGCGCATTTGTGCGACATCAATATGGTGTCTGCCAGTTGCAAACACAAAATGAATTCCTTTATTACGGAGTGCTTGAAGAACTTGTTTGGTATAAGGTGATAAGCTATGTTCAGGCGTTAATAAAGTCCCGTCTAAATCAGAAGCAACAACATGCATAATATTCTCGACTTTTATAATAAATGATAATAATGACTAAGATAATATACTTTGAACTGTAATGAGGCATCAAAGTAAAACAAAAATAGGTCAAAGTATAATACAACTCCGTTAACATTTACTCAACTAATTGTGGTGTAATAAAAATAACTAACTCACGTTTTTGCTGTTTTTTGCTGTTGTGTTTAAATAAATTGCCAATTACAGGCACGTCACCAACACCTGGAACTTTACGTTTGTTATTAGTATTAACCTGTTGAAAGATTCCCCCTAACACAAGGGTTTCCCCATTTTTTATTTGCACTTGTGTTTTGATTTCTTGTGTATCAATTGCAAGCGCTTCGCCACCATCACTACGTTTTATTGAACGCCCTGCTGTATTTTGTGTAATATATAAATCTAAAATCATGCGATCATCAGACAGTATTTTAGGGGTCACTTCTAACCCCAATACCGCTGGTTTAAACTCAATCGATGTCGCGCCATTGCTACCACTAGACACTTCGTAAGGAATTTCGGTACCTTGTTTTATCGATGCCATGTTTTGATTAGAAGTAAGTAAATTTGGACTAGCAATAATTTCTAGTTGATTTTCAGATTCAAGCGCTGATAATTCCAAATTCAACAAACTTCCCGATAGTTTTGCTAAATTAAACCCCACCGTTGTAGTAGGATGTGCTACACCAAGACTAACATCAAACTTATCCAATAATTGCGATGACTTACCTGCATACCCCCATTTAATACCAAGCTGTGACATGCTTTCATCACTCATAGTGACAATATGAGCTGAAATATGAACTTGAGGCATGGGTTTATCAAGTGTTTTTACCAATTTTTTGATTTGAGTAAATTGTTTAGCTAAATCAGTAATAATCAGTGAATTGGTACGTTTATCGAGTGCTACCTTTCCCCTTTCTGAAAGTAGCCCTTGCTGTTGAATTGTCTCGATTAACGTTGTTGGATCTGCATGATTAATCGGTATTGATAATGAGCTAAGCGGTTGGTTAAACTCTTGTTCTTTTTGCGCTAATTGTTGTTTTTGTAACAATATTTCAGGATCTGGTGATTTAGAAACAAACAAAATATTGTCATCAATTTCTGCGTGTAAATTTGCTGAATCTAATACGATCTTTAATGCTTTATTCCAATCAACGTTATTTAGTTTAATGGTTTGCTTTATGGGTAAATCTTCTATCATAACCAAATTCATCTGTTTACTATCAGCTAGTGCCTGTAAAATGATGGCAATGTCGGTTTGATAAAATGTCATTGAGACATTTTTTTGCTGTTTGGCATTTAATGATTGATCGATATTGGCATAACAGGCTTTTATTCCAATGATAAAAAAAATAAAAATAATTGTTATTGCCAAATTGCTTTTAGTTTGAGTAATAAGGCTAATATAGTGATTTAGCCGTTGGTTCTTAAGATTGTTATTCATTGATAGGCATTGTCCATGATACAGTGTTATGGCAATAATCAGGTAGATTTGCTTGCCAAATAATTTTATCGTTAAGTAAAGATTGCACATGCCAAGGAAATAAGACATTTGGCACAGCATCATCGGTTATTGCTAGCCATTGATTATCGGATACTAGCCAAATCTGTTGATAATTTTGATCTATTTGTTTCATTATTCCCCTAAAATGCCAAATTTGAATTTGTTCAAGCAGTTGTTCGGTTTGTTCACTACAAGAAATCGAATAATATGGTTGAAAAGGATCCCGTTCTAAAGGCTTGTCTGCTTTTAGGTCAAAACAGACAAAAAACAATAAACCGATGCATAAAAATAAATAACGCATCACTCATTATCCTTTTTAAACAATAATGTAAAGGTGATCTGTAACTGCTGATCTTGTTTACTAATTTTTAGGTTTTGAAAATCAAGAAAATAAAAATCATTGGTTAATGATGAAATTAAATTCATAAAATTAAAAAACTGACCATTTAGCTCTATATCCCAATTCACTGTTTGGTCTGCTTGATAGCGCTTAAAGGCACTTAACACTAGGTGATGTTGTTCGATCGCCTGTGCTAGCTCTTGTTCTGATATCAAACTATATAAACTATTTTTACTTGTTTGATAACGATTCACTTTGTTCTGTAATAGCTGCGTTTCAGTGATTTTTTGTTGATATGCGTTGGCATTTAATCTAGCTTGTTGCTCAATATCGTGGATAAAAAATAGATAAACAACTGCAAAAACTGCCAAACAACAAAATATAGACAGCAGATATTGTTGCCAAATTGGGCGATTAAAAAAATCATTGTTCATTAAGGCGCATTTCCATTTCAAAAACTAAGTTCGTTTTATTAGATAAGACGCTATTTATTTGACTGTTGTTGATATTTTTCATTGTTAACAGATTCTGATTAAAATTAGTTAATTCAACATAGCTAAAACTTTGCCCATCAATCCTAACTTTTTGGTGTTCATAATAAAAAGAATTCAACCAAATAACCGAAGGCAATTGTTCTGAAAACAACAATAATGCATTTTGGATCTGCTTTTGACTTAATGATGGGTTAGGTAAGTAACTAGATAATTCAGCCGTGAGTTTTTGTACTACCTGCTGTTGTTCTAGTAGTTTTTGCTCATAATATTGCTGTTCATTTCGCGCTTGAATCCACCAATAACAAAGCAAACAGCTAATTATGCCGATAAAACTAACAATTGTGTACGCTAATTGCCGTTGGTGTTTTATTTGCTTTTCTTGTCGCCAAGGTAAAAAATTAATTTCAGCATGGTCAAATCGACAACCAACAAATGTTAATCGTAGTTCATATTTTTTAAAAATATTTACCCAATTTTCAATGTTATTGCGCTCAGTTATCATCACGGTAACGTATTTATTTTGTTTGGTTGGATAAACAAAATCAAAAAATACATTTTTAGTGGGTAATTGAAATAATTTATAAATGTTAGCTTCAATATATAAAATTAATTCACTTAATTTTAACTTTATGTCTGGTAAAGTAAGTTGTTGTGTTTGGATTAAATTGACGTCCAAATTAAGTTCAAATTCAGTCCGTCCCACAAATTTCTTTTGTAAATCACTTAAAAATAAATCGATATCAGCTTCATTTTGATAATGAAATGCAACTAAATCATCGCTCATATCTAATGTAGTGACTTGCTTGGCAGAGCTCACTGTCTTATATCGTAAAATAGTGGGCTGAACATAAATAATGACACGTTCTTTATTAAAAACCATGATGGATTAACTTTTTATTTGTGATAACCGAATCGCTTCATCATAGTAATTCTTTACTAAATAAAAATAGAGAAAAGTAATTTTTGCGAACTATCACCCAAAAAATGTTTAAAATTAAATCGAACAAAGCCGATTTTAGAGAAATTTAAAAAAAAAGGTTGACTGAAATAAGACGTGCCTTATAATGCACATCCACACGGTAAGGGTGATTAGCTCAGTTGGGAGAGCACCTCCCTTACAAGGAGGGGGTCACTGGTTCGAACCCGGTATCACCCACCAATCTTTACCGTGACGTTTTAGAAATAAAAACATTTGGGGTGATTAGCTCAGTTGGGAGAGCACCTCCCTTACAAGGAGGGGGTCACTGGTTCGAACCCGGTATCACCCACCATCTTCAGATGGGTCGTTAGCTCAGTCGGTAGAGCAGCGGACTTTTAATCCGTTGGTCGAGCGTTCGAATCGCTCACGACCCACCATTTGATTATACTATTCCAAAACAAATCAGATTAATCTAATTAAACAAAAAATCGAAGATAACACTACGCTAACGTTAGAAAAATTTCCCCAAAACAACAAATAGTTACAAAACTCATAACAACCTTTTTAAGGTTTTCCATTCATGGTTAAATTTGTCTTTAAGATAAAAAGAAAAAATAGTTCTTTTTATCTTATAAAGTACCATAATATAATATTAATAACTATCAAAAACATACCAAGCTAATTGATAAGCGATATAAAACATCGTACACCCAATCAAAAAGTCCAATATGATCCAAACCTTTTTTTGTTTAAATAGCGGTGTTAGCAGTCTTGCACCATAACCTATCCCAAAAAACCAAATGAACGAAACACAAACAGCACCAATTAAAAAAGCCAATTTTTGTTCATTTGTTAATGTACTAGCAATACCACCCACAATAACAACGGTATCTAAATAAACATGAGGATTGAGTAAAGTAACAGCCAAGGTTGCTAGTATCACTTTGGATAAACGACTATTTTGCAAATTTTGAGATTCTATTTGCAAATAACTATTACCTTGAACGGCACTTTTAAAAGATGAAAAACCATACCAACTCAAAAAAATCGCCCCTAAAGTGGCAAGAATACGAGTTATTAGCAAATTAGTACTAATAAATGTCCCCACTCCCAAAATACCTACTGACATTAGTGCAAAATCACAGACAAAGCAGATTACTACTACAAAAAAGATATAATTTTTTAATATCCCTTGTTTAAGCACAAATAAATTTTGAGCCCCAATGGCAATAATTAGACTTGCTGAAATTAATGCACCTCGTAATATTTCTGATAGCATTTTGTGATAACTTTTTGGGGAAAAATGAGGGAACATTATCACATTCCCTATAAACCTTCAATAAATGTATGACGTTAGCTATTTACGTTGTTGTAGCCATGTTAATTGTGTTCGGCCTTTGTTTAAATAGAGAATAATGCCACCCACTACTAGCCAAATAACACCAACAATTTTTGCGTCATTATTAATATGAAATAATATTGGCAATAGCACCACAATTCCGATAATTGGCATCACAACATCTATCACCCACGAAAGCCATCCTGTAGATCCTTTTTTAAGCTTGAAATAGCCAATAACAGATAGATGTAGCATAATAAATGCGGCTAACGCGCCAACATCAACAAATGACACTAAAGTAGGTAACCCTTTAGCGTTATTAGCAGCAATAACCACTAAACATAAGTTAAATAAAGCAACAAATATAACAGCCATTGTTGGTACACCACTTTTTTTACCAACTTTAGCCAAGAATGATGGTAAACGCTTATCACGCCCCATACTAAATAAAAGTCGACTTGCTGCAGCTTGCCCAACCATTGCTGCAAATGAAGCCCCAATGGCCTTCATAAAACTAAGCGACCAACCTAACCACAAATTAATCTCTTGATTGACAATATTATAGTACGCTTTACCCTGCAATTCTGGATGGCTACGCAGATATTCTGGAGTATAAGGATTAAGTAAAGCACCGACATAAATTTGCACCACAAATAGACAACCAGCTAAAATTAAGCAGGTCATAATCGCTTTACTTACTATATTATGGCGACCGCCATTTTCTTCAGAAAAAGTCGCAATAGCATCAAACCCCAAATAAGATAATACAGCTATAGACACAGCATTAAACAGGTTTCCCCAACTAAACAAATCCCCCCCCCTGAAAGGTTGTAACCAATCTCGACTAATACCGCTAGTAGTAATGATCCAAATACCAACAGATAGAACCGCAAACAGTACAATAATTTCAAATATTAAGATGACTAAAGTGATTTTAGCTGATTTTTTAACGCCAATTAAATTCAGCACCGTGGTTAATATAACCGCCAAGCAAGTCCATATCCATATTGGTACATCGGGAATCAAAGCATTTAGCGATATACCGCTAAATAAGTAAGCAACCGCAGGGATAAACATATAATCAAGTAACAATAACCAACCGACTAAAAATCCCACATTAGGGTGAATACCAATAGAACAATAGGCATAAACCGCTCCTGCATGTGGCAGTGCATTTGCCATTCTTGCATAAGAAAGGGCCGTAAAAGCCATCACAAAAGTTGCAACAATATAAACTAAAGCAATCGCACCATCGCTTATTGCATTTAAAACACCAAATAGCCCTATCGGTGCTGCGGGTCCAATAAAAAGCAATCCCAGAATAACCAAATCCCGGAATCGCATATTTTTACTTAACTGTTGCATTATCATTCTCGTATCATAATTATCAATAAGGTAAAATATTAAATGATTAATGCAAAACACACTAAGATCAGCTTGTTATTAGATTATAATTATTAGTTATAAGCATAACGTTTACTGATGCTCTCTAATTTCATAGGTATACGACATTTTTGCTGTTTTGCCTAACATGATAGAAGCACTACAATATTTTTCTGAAGCAAGTTTTATGGCTCTTTCAACTGCTTCGCTATCAATATTAATGCCCGTAATAACAATATGAAAACTAATTGACGTATACACCTTAGGCGAAGATTCAGCTTGATTTTTATCAATATCAATCCAAAGATCGCGCACATCTTTTTTATTATTTTTTAAAATAGCAATAATATCATAGGCCATACATCCCGCAGCACCATGCAACAAAAGCTCCATAGGACGAGCCCCTCGATTGTGACCACCATGTTCAATACCTCCATCCATAACTAACGAATGCCCACTTGCGGTTTCGCCTAAAAAGCCAAAATCATCAACCCACTTTAAACGATCTTTCATTATTTGCTCCTTTTCAATTTATCTTTAAACTATTAATGCGTTACAATTTAGTAAATAACATAAAGGTTTTTAGTTATTATGTCATCTTTTGCCTTGTAGTTTTTTGAGCAAAACGAATAACAATATAAAACTGTTTGCTAATAGATTCATTGATATATCTTAAATAACTCAGGTAAAATAAAGAGAATTTTGCAACGAATATATCCTAGCTTTAATTTTCACTTAACGACCAATAAACTGGTTATTTGTTTAGCGTCACCTTAAGGATTGAATATGATTTTTGAGTTTCTAATCTTTCTCTGTATTGGTGCAGCCGCAGGGTTATTAGCGGGTATGTTTGGTGTTGGGGGTGGCGCATTAATTGTGCCTGCTTTAATCTTCACTTTGAGTTATTTCAATCTGGGCGAGGCATGGATTAACCATATTGCTATTGCGACATCATTAGCCACAATTATTGGCACTAGTTTATCATCTAGCTATATACACAATAAAAACCACAATATTCAGTGGCCAATCCTAAAAAAAATGGTTTTAGGTTGTATAATTGGTACGTTATGTGGTTCGTATATGACGCCTTATATTCCAGGAAATTGGTTAAAATGGATTTTTATTCTATTTCTTATCTATGTAAGTGTTAAATTTATTTTACAGATAGACAAAAAACAAGAAAATCAATTCAGTAAAGATACTTCTTTTAATAATTACATTTTTGTATTTGCTGGCACTGTAATTGGTATTTTCTCCGCTCTTGTCGGCGTTGGTGGCGGTGTATTAGTTATTCCTTTTTTGAAAAGGTGTGGTGTAGATATGCGTAAAGCAATTGGGACATCGGCCGCATTTACCTTACCAGTTGCGATTGGTGGAACCATTGGTTATATAATAGCTGGTTGGAATAACTCACAATTGCCACAATATTGTTTAGGTTTTGTTTATTTACCTGCAGCATTAGTTATTATGTTAGCAAGTATACCGATGGCTAAAGTAGGTGTGCAAATTGCGCAAAAATTATCAATAAAAAAATTAATCCGATTTTTTGGTCTTTTTCTATTATTGCTAGCCATAAAGTTAACCATTTCTTAGTATTATTGCCACAAAAAAGGTCGCAATTGCGACCTTAAACCTATAACACAAGCCAATATTCGATTAGTACTAAGCAAAAAATCGTTATCTTGCGTCTTTTACCGCCAGCCCTAATTGCCAAACGGCCATGGCATAATGTGTACTGTGATTATAACGGGTGATAGTATAAAAGTTTGGTAATCCATACCAAAATTGATAACTATCCCCCACATCAAGCCGTAATAAGCTAACTTGCGTATGTCCATCTAAAGAGCTTCGAGGCTTTAATCCCGATTTTGCAAGCTCTTCAATTGAGTATTTGGTACTAAAACCAGTATTAAGAGATGGAGCTTGACCATCAGCAATGACCGCTACTTTTTTACCTCGTTGCCAACCATGTGATTTAAAATAATTAGCTACACTACCGATAGCATCAACAGGATCCCATAAATCAATATGCCCATCATGATTAAAATCGACAGCGTGACGTCTAAATGCTGAAGGCATAAATTGACCATATCCCATTGCTCCGGCAAACGATCCGCTTAAATCAAAAGGATCAACGCCTTCATCTCGACACATTACCAAAAAGTCTTCTAGCTCATTAGAAAAGTACTGTGCACGCCTTGGGTAATAAAAAGCCAGCGTTGATAGAGCATCAATAATTTTGGTTTTACCCATTACTCTGCCCCAACCGGTTTCGACACCAATAATACCAACAATAATTTCGGGTGGAACACCGTATTCATTATAAGCACGCTGTAGTTCTTTTTGGTATTGATTCCAAAATTCAACACCTCGAGGAAGGTTACTTGCAGTAATAAATTTATTTTTATATCGAATCCAAGCGCCATTTGGTACTGTTGATGAACCTGCTTTTGGCGCTTGTTTATCCATTAAATTAATGGCCCAATCAAGCTTATTGGCTTGTGCAAGCACATTACGCAACTGTTGGCGGTTAAAACCATGTTTACTAACCATTCTATCGATAAACTTTTCTTGATCGACCGCTAATGGGGCACTTGTGTTTTTTTCCTGATTGTGATCTTTTTCAAGATAAACCCCACCTTTGACATTGGTATGTCCACGGTGTTCTTTCATTGGTGATGTTGGCGATCGCTTATTACTACAAGCTGTAAGTAATAAAATTAAACTAACAAAAACGATAATGCGTTGCATAAAAAAACCATATTTTAAGTAGTTGAAAAATCGACAACATCATAAAATATTTATTGTTATTTAACAATATTTGGACATGGTTTACCTTCAGATATTTGCTTAATATTATTTAACGTGGTATCAGAAATATTCAATAACGCTTCTTGTGTTAAAAAGGCTTGATGACCAGTAAAAATAACGTTATGACAAGAAGACAAACGGCGGAAAACATCATCTAAAATAACATCATTAGATTTATCTTCAAAAAAGAGATCACGTTCATTTTCATAAACATCCATCCCCAAAGCACCTATTTTTGATTGTTTTAATGCATCAATTGCGGCTGTTGCGTCAAGTAATGCTCCACGACTGGTATTGATAATCATCACACCATCTTTCATCTTTTGAAAAGATTCTTTATTCAATAAATGATAATTTTCAGGCGTCATTGGGCAATGTAGCGTAATCACATCTGATTTTGCATATAACTCATCTAACTCAACATATTGTGCCCCTAACTCAACTGCAATATCATTTGGATAAGGATCATAAGCAAGAATATGCATACCAAAACCTTTCAAGATGCGGATAACAGCTTGACCAATTTTGCCAGTACCAATAACCCCAGCAGTACGATTGTGCATATTAAAGCCAGTCAAGCCATCTAACGAAAAGTTTGCATCACGAGTTCGTTGATAAGCCTTATGAGTTCTTCTGTTTAGTGTCATCATTAATGCCACTGCATGTTCCGCAACAGCTTCGGGAGAATAAGCAGGAACACGGACAATAGTAATGCCTAGTTTTTCAGCCTCGCCTAAATCAACATTATCAAACCCAGCACAGCGAAGTGCTAAAATTTTAATACCAAAACTGGCTAATTTTTGAAGTACTTTTTTATCTATTTCATCGTTCACAAATGCACAGACCGCATCATAACCTTGGGCAGTAACCACTGTTTTATGACTTAATTTATGCTCATAATATTCAATATCAAAACCAAATTTTTTATTTGTGATGTCTAAATGTTCTTTGTCATAATGCTTACTACTAAAGACAGCAACTTTGATTGAACTTTTCATATTACTGAACCCCTTTTGATGATAATTAGTTAATTTTTAACTGAATATTGGCATTAAATTTTATACTGAAACATATTTATTCAATACCACTCTTGGTTTTTTGAAAAATGACTTTAGGTAACGGTTTATCTTGGCTTGTAGAATTATTTTTTGGTGTTGTGTGATATGATAACACTTTGCAAAAAAACTAACCATTAAAGTTAAATAATGAATAATTCGCAAAATTCACTTTTAAAAACCATTTTTACTACCAAGATGATGATCTGCATTTTTACGGGTTTTGCTTCTGGTCTTCCTTTTTATTTATTATTACAACTATTACCTGCATGGCTAGAAAGTGATGGTATTAATATCAAAGCGATTAGTGCTTTCTCATTAACACAGATCCCCTATATTTTAAAATTCATGTGGTCACCATTGATGGATAACATTTCACTCTTTAATTTAGGGCGACGACGTGGTTGGATGCTTGGTTCACAAATAATACTTTTATTTTCGATCGCAATATTGGGATTTTTTTCACCTTCATTAAATATTTGGTTAATAGCTACTATTTGCTTTATTATTGCGCTGTTTTCAGCCACACAAGATATTGCACTGGATGCTTTTAGACGAGAGTTATTACTTGATAAAGAATTAGGACTTGGTAATAGTATTCATACTAATGCCTATCGTATTGCAGGTTTAGTACCTGGGTCATTATCGCTGATATTATCCAATACCTTACCATGGAATAGTGTTTTTATTATCACAGGACTTTTTATGCTACCTGCCATCATCATGACACTATTAGTGAAAGAGCCGATTAACCAATCACCCCAAAATCATACTTTTGAAGATATCATCATTAAGCCATTTAGTGAGTTTATTACTCGAAATGGACTTAAAACAGCCATATTAATTTTAACATTCATATTTTTATATAAACTAGGCGATAGCATGGCAACCGCTTTAGCTACAAATTTTTATTTACAAATGGGTTACAGTCGCCCCGATATTGGTTGGATTGCAAAAAATGCCTCGTTATGGCCAAGTGTGTTTGGTGCATTAATGGGCGGTATTTTGATGATCAAAATAGGCATAAACAGAGCACTATGGTCTTTTGGCGTTGTTCAAGTTATATCAATTTTAGGATTTGTTTGGCTTTCGATAGAAGGACCATTTACTACAATAGGAACATTTCAAAAAACATTATTAGCCATAGTAATTGGAGTTGAATCACTTGGCGTAGGTCTTGGTTCTGCTGCCTTTGTCGCATTTATTGCAAAAACAACTAACCCACTTTATACAGCAACCCAATTTGCTTTATTTACTAGTATTGCTTCAATACCTAGAACGTTAATTAATGCATCTACAGGTATTATGGTTGAATATTTAGGATGGACAAACTTTTTTTGTTTATGTTTTATTCTTGCCATTCCTGGTATGTTATTATTATTAAAAGTTGCCCCGTGGAATAGCCAATCTTAGGAGAAAATATGGACAAGCTAACCCAAGCATTCGACTTTAGACATGCATGTAAAAAATTTGACGACACAAAAAAGATCAACAATGATGATATTGAATATATATTAGAGGCAGGGCGACAATCTCCTTCATCATTTGGTATGGAACCTTGGCATTTTGTAGTGGTTGATAGCCACAAAATAAAAGTTGAATTACGCAATGTTTGCTACAACCAAGAGCAAGTCACAAGCTGTTCGCATTTTGTAATTGTGCTTTACCGCAAAGCGAATAATTTTACGTTACAGAGCGATTATTTACGACAAACAATTGCACGCACCTTACCCGATCCCAATAATCAAACCGATATTGATATTGCTTGCCAAGGCTTTATCAATTTTTGCGAACAAGGCTTAGCCGACGGCTTAACCATCAACCACTGGTCAGAAATGCAAGACTATATCGCTAGTGCCAATATGATGACGGCAGCAGCATTTCGTGGTATTGACTCGTGTGCTATTGGTGGATTTGATCATGATAAAGTCATAAAAATTCTAGAAAAACACATTCCCCAATTTGGCGGTGACTCATTTGGTGTTGGACTTTGTTTGGCTTTTGGTTACCGCATCAACGAACCTACTGCACATATCCGTTGGTCGCTTTCAGACTTAACTACGCATCTATCAGATAACAGTTAAATCAATTTAACCACTTACTACCTTCGTCCTTTATTACCAAACAACGAATGAAGGCAGTAAGTATAAATATTACTTTATTGAATATTACTTAATGGATTGATAAAGTGCCTCAGCATCCATTGAGGCCGAATCCATAATAAATGAAATACCCGATAAAATATTACCAATTTGAGGGTCACTAACATTTTGTTGTACTGAATTTAAAATCTCTTGTGCCCAATTAATTTTTCTAAGCACGGCTTCTGCATTATCCTTTGAAGGATTATCCATATCGTCTTCCCCTTACTTTTGTCAGGATATAAAATAAACCAATAATCAAAAAAGATTATCAGATAATGGAAAAATAAAGTTAAAAATAAAAGTGCATATTTTAAACACAGAAAATAAAAAACAAAAATAAACATAATTTAAAAAAATAACAAAGATATATAAAGCAATTGAAAATAAAAAGATAACCTTGCTCAATACAACCAATACAACAAAGTAAATCGTTCTTATTGTTACAGCCTATCACTACAATAATGAATTATTTTGCACCTTGAAGATTGATAATGTTAGACTTATCAGTCATAAATTAAGTTAATTTTGTTTAAAATAATCAAAATTAAAAATAAGTAAGGATTTAAACATGAAAACCAAACACGCACGCCTATTAATACTTGGTTCTGGTCCAGCGGGCTATACTGCTGCTGTTTATGCAGCTCGAGCTAACCTTTCACCCGTATTAATTACAGGAATGCAACAAGGTGGGCAACTCACTACCACCACCGACCTTGAAAACTGGCCAGCAGGTGCACCTGATCTAACAGGACCTGAATTAATGCTCAAAATGCAAGAACATGCCGAAAGATTTAATACTGAAATTATTTTAGATCAAATTGATCGTGTCGATTTTAGCACTAAGCCTTATAAGCTTTTTGGTAGTGAGACTGAATATAGCTGTGATGCACTCATTATTGCAACAGGTGCTTCGGCACAATATCTTGGTCTACCATCTGAAGAGGCGTTTAAAAGTAAAGGCGTATCTGCGTGTGCAACCTGCGACGGATTTTTTTACCGCAACCAAAAAGTTGCTGTCGTAGGCGGTGGTAATACAGCTGTTGAAGAAACACTTTACTTAGCCAATATTGCGAGTGAAGTACACTTAATTCACCGTCGAGACAGCTTTAGAGCTGAAAAAATATTAATGGATCGCTTGGCTGAAAAAGTCAAAGAAGGCAAAGTGATTTTACATACTCATCGCATCGTTGACGAAGTATTAGGTGATGATATGGGCGTAACAGGTGTTAGGATCCGTAGCACACAAGCCCCTAACATAACCGAAGACATCTCAGTTTTAGGTGTATTTATCGCCATTGGTCACAAACCCAATACCACTATATTTGAAGGTCAACTTGAACTAAATGGTGGTTATATCAAAGTACAATCAGGTACTCAAGGCAATGCCACACAAACTAGTATCGAAGGTATTTTTGCTGCAGGTGATGTTATGGATCATGTTTATCGACAAGCCATTACATCTGCAGGAACTGGTTGCATGGCTGCTTTAGATGCGGAACATTATTTAGACAACTTAAAATAAAAAGTAACAATCTACATGTCATTAGATAAAAAACGCCAAACATATCTACTAGGCTGGCTAAAACAGCAGGCAAAAAAACATAAAAGTGATTTGCGTGCGTCAACATTAACGGGGTTTATGTTAACAATCTTGGTTATAACCCAAGCTGGATTGCTTGCTATTATCTTACAAAAACTCATTATTGAGCAGCACCATTTTGTGGACATTCTACCCTTTTTGGGTGCACTAATGGCTGTGCTGCTAATACGGGCGTGTTTTGTTTATCTACGCGAAAAAATTAACTTTGCTATAGGTAAAAAAGTTCGCCAACAAATTCGGCACCAATTAATTAATCAACTTGAACTGCATGGCCCTGCCTATTTAAATCAAAGCACCACTGGTGCATGGAGCACCTTGCTGATTGAACAAGTCGACAAATTACATGATTTTTTTGCTCGTTACTTACCACAAATGCGATTGGCAAGCATGACGCCCATTTTAATCAGTATTGCAATATTGCCATTTAATTGGGCTGCTGCAGCCATTTTGCTTTGTACTGCGCCACTCATTCCTATTTTTATGATATTAGTAGGCATGGGTGCTGCTGATATTAACCGCCGTCATTTTAAAGCACTTGCTTATTTAAGTGGTCACTTCTTAGATCGCCTTAAAGGTTTAAGCACTATTCGCCTATTCAACCAAGGTGATAAACAAACCAACGAAATTGCCAAAGCGTCAGAAGATTTTCGCATTAAAACCATGCAAGTATTAAAAATGGCGTTTTTATCATCAGCGGTATTAGAATTCTTTACTTCAATTTCGATCGCTGTGGTTGCCGTTTATTTTGGTTTTTCATATTTAGGCGAATTTAATTTTGGTGCTTATAACGGAACAGTTACCTTATTTGCGGGATTTTTTGCGCTGATCTTAGCACCCGAGTACTTTCAACCGTTACGAGATCTAGGAACTTATTATCACGCCAAAGCCGAAGCCATTGCCGCTGCCGACAATATCGAAGCATTCTTAACCCAAAAATCACCACAACAACACACTAACGTAACATTATCCAATATCCCATTTGCTCAATCCTTACAAACCATTCAGGCCGATAACTTAGTTGTAATATCAAACGAAGGTCACCCCCTTGTTGGACCGTTATCATTTTCGTTACGTGCGCCTTTTAAATTAGCACTCATTGGGAAAAGTGGTGAAGGTAAAACCTCGTTAATGCATGTTTTACTAGGATTTTTACCTTATCAAGGATCACTCAAAATTAACGGTATTGAATTTAACCAACTCGATATCAAAACTTGGCAACAACAAATTAGCTGGATTGGTCAAAGTCCGTATTTAATTAACAGCTCAGTGCGTGACAACATTTTACTTGGTAAACCAAATGCATCAGAACAGGAAATTGAAACAGTGATTCACAAATCGCAGTTAACCGAAGTCATCGCCAAATTACCTGCTGGTTTAGAGACACAAGTTGGAGAAGATGCCATTAGATTATCAGTCGGACAAGCACAGCGTATAGCATTAGCTCGAGCTATGTTAAAACCCTGCCAACTATTGATCCTTGATGAACCAACAGCTAGTTTAGATAAACAAACCATACAAAACTTAGATCAGCAAAATATCGCCACAAATAGCATCACCATCACCCATCAAAATGATGATATGCAATATTTTGATCAAATATGGCAATTATCAGAAGGAAAACTGCATTATCATAACAAGGAGAGTACATGCTAACTACTCTGCGCCCCTATATTGCACTTTACAAACACTATTTTGGGCAAATTTTATTGGGATTATCGCTGTCTATTCTAACCCTATTTGCTAGCGTATTTTTGCTATCATTATCGGGATGGTTTTTAGCCTCCACGGCTGTTGTTGGTGTAGCGGGCTTATATACCTTTAACTATATGCTACCTGCAGCAGGCGTACGTGCAGCAGCAATAACGCGAACCGCTGCCCGTTATATGCAGCGCTTAGTTGATCACAACACAACGTTTAAACTGCTTTCTTATTTAAGAGCCTTGGCGTTTAAAAAAATACTACCACTCAGTGCCAATCAACTTGCCCAATATCAAAAGGCGGACTTACTTAATCGCTTTATTGTCGATATTGATGCTCTTGATCACCTGTATCTAAAACTGTTTTCGCCTATTGTTACCGCACTTGTTACTATTGGTATTTTATTTATTGGGTTAGCAAATATAAACTTACCGATTGCTTTAACCATCAGTATTATTCTTACTACTACCTTACTGGTGGTGCCTGTTATCTTTTATCAAGCAGGTAAGCAATTAGGAATAACACTGGCAAAGCAACAAAGTGAATATCGGCTGCTATTAGTTAACTACCTACAAGGACAAGCCGAACTTACTTTATTTAATGCACAATCACGCTATCGTGCAAAACTTAATGAACTTGAATCGAGTTGGCTTTACAACCAACAACGCCAATCAACACTAATGGCACTATCAAGTGCACTTGTCTTATTAATTGCAGGATTTTTAACCTTATTAGTACTATGGCTAATCACACAATACACCCTATCGCCTTTAGTGGCGTTATTTGTCTTTGTCAGTCTTGCCAGTGCTGAAATACTCATGCCCATTCCTGGCGCTTTTATCTTTTTAGGGCAAGTACTCACATCGGCTACTCGCACTACCGCTATTTTCAATCAAAAACCTGATGTACAATTTACAACGCAAGGACAACCAATTGATCTAAAATCGGCTAAATTACAGTTAAACAACATCAACTTTAGCTATCCAAATCAACCTTTTGCGGTATTAACTGATTTTTCCTTAACAGTCAAAGCTGGCGAACATATTGGCTTAATTGGCAAAACGGGGTGTGGCAAATCCACATTATTAAGTTTAATCACACGCAGTTGGGAACCCAATTCGGGGGAAATTTTTATTAACGACAAACCAATAAACCAACTCGATGAACCCACACTTCGCCAAGCCATTGCCGTTGTTCCGCAAGTAATTACTATTTTTAGTGATAGCCTACGGCACAATTTATTAATCGGAAACCAACGAGCAACTGATGAACAACTCATAGCGGTATTACATCAAGTCGAACTCGATAAACTGCTCACCACTGAACAAGGGTTAAACTTACTCCTTGGACAAGGTGGTCGCTCCCTATCAGGTGGCGAAATCCGCCGTATTGGTCTTGCAAGAGCATTGCTACATAATTCGCCATTAATTTTAATGGATGAACCAACAGAAAGCCTTGATC
The DNA here is from genome assembly GCF_009795865.1 of Gilliamella sp. Pas-s27. NCBI lineage: Bacteria > Pseudomonadati > Pseudomonadota > Gammaproteobacteria > Orbales > Orbaceae > Gilliamella > Gilliamella sp. Pas-s27. The sequence continues at coordinate 19,855 of NZ_WTEW01000022.1, read as the reverse complement.
AACAAACAGAACAGCAAATGATTCAATTAATTAAAAAGACCTGTAACGGTAAAACGTTGCTAATGGTGACACATCGATTGACAGATAATCCGTTGTTTGATCGGGTGATTTCGATGGGATAGTTTTTTTGTATAATAGATAAATAGGATCGAAAGTGTAGTTATGGGCGTTTCCATCTTTGTGAAAAAATGCCCACCATTACACCTTTAAACCAAAAAAATTAACAAACAGCCCAAAAGTTGTTACCACTTTATTTGTTATATAAAAACTTAAATAAAATCAATGTCTTTCCTGACCAATTTTTTGTAAGTAAAGTTTGACTGATTTATTGGAGCTTTTTAGCCAAGCATAATAACCCGACATACTGACACTAAGTAACGAGCATATCCTGATAATGGGATAGAAGGTTAAATAATTTTTTATATAAGCGTATTTCAGCGACTTGGGTTGTTGATGTAGTACACATGTGCCTTTTTAGTGTGTCATTGGTCATTTTCAGTTCTTTAATTTTTTCTAAGGTTATAATCCGCTGTTGCTCAACCGTTGACTCTCGACGGCTGGTTTTATTGGGGCAAGTTGCCTAATCCACTTATCTAGAGTCGAGTTGATTTACCTCACCTAGGTGGTTAAGTTCACTTATGGAAAGGTGTGCCAGAGATAACACATAATCGACTGATTGTTGTTTGAATTCGATGTTAAACTTTTTCACCATAATATTTGTCTCCTATGAGTTTTGTTTATATCATAGAGGCAACTTTTGTCCATTTTTTGGCTAGGATCAAATTTATTTTTAAAAAACAATGAGATTTTACAATGAAAACATTAATAATTTATTCTCATCCCTATGAAAAGAGCTATAATCATGCTATTTTGGAAAGAACTGTATCTCTTTTAAAAGAAAGCGGAAAAGACTTTGATATTATTGATTTATATAAAGATGGTTTTAATCCAATATACACTCCCGAAGAATTAAGGTTATACAGTACAGGACAAACAACAGATCCTTTAGTAGAAAAATATCAGAAAATGATAACGGATGCATCTGATATCGTTTTTATATTTCCTATTTGGTGGTACGATTTACCAGCGATCTTAAAAGGTTTTATTGATAAAGTATTTAAAAAGAACTTTTCTTACATTGATACTCCAACGGGAATAAAGGGTAAGATTAATCATATCAACTCAACTACAGTTTTAACCACTTCTGATGCCCCTACTTGGTTTATCCGTTTCTTTGCAGGAAACAGCATTAAATCTGTTTTTATTAATTCAACTTTGAAACAATTAGGAATTAAGAATGTGACTTGGAAAAATATGGGACAAATTAAAAATGCTTCTCAAGAGAAGAGACAGCTATTTTTGAAAAAAATCAAATTTTAATTTGTCTTCTTAAATCCGTGATTGATCCTCACCAAAAAGTGTACAGAAGTCACCGCTATGATATAAATACAAATCATAAGAGAAAAATATCACGGTTAAAAAATTTAGCGTCGAATTCAAATAACAATCAGTTGATTATGCGTTTCATTGATCTGAAAAACAATATACTAAAGGACACTCAACTTGTTGTTATTCAAACAGATTTTCGTGATTTATATTATTTTGATTACACAAAATTTGATAATGGAGAATGTCCAATATATATTATGTTTCCATCTGCTAAATGTAAATTTTATACTACTAATTTTTATATAAAAGAATGAAAGAATATTTGTGAGTTATAACTTCTAACATTCCACTAAACTGGCAAGGGATACTCCAGCACCAGACTTTCCTTGTGCAAGGTTAAAGCAAAAAATAAAGTCCTATCATGTTGCCACCAATTAAGCCGTTGATGATGCTAACCACCATATCAATGCCTTGGCGACGGTCACTGCCCATCGCCGACATCCTTTCGTTCATGGGCTTGTTGTAGGCGTCTTCGTAGATTTTTTGTTACTACTTGTCGGTTAAGACGGGCCTTTGTTTGTTGCTTTTAATTCGGTGTTATTGCCAACCTTGCTATCAAAATCATCTTTGTCATTACAAAAAACTTAAATAAAATCAATACCTTTTCTGACTGATTTTTTGTGAGTAAAAATAGTGAGTTAATGTGTTTTTTATGTTTAGTGACATAGTTAACTATCACTTTTTAATAACAAATACTCTAATATGGACTAGAATTGTCAGGTTAAATTTGAACTACTACAACTAGAGGCGGAAAGTGCTACAAGCGACTAGTGCCATCCGTTTTCAGTCCAGTTTGTTTTTGTATTGCTGTAAACTTCTTTTCTGACACTTCCACAATACATTCAGCCACTTTTGTATCCTCTTTTACATGGACGATAGATACTCTTAAGTAATTACCAAAATCGGTTTTTAATAAACTCTCATAATAAATACCGACGCACTGATTATAAGGCCACTTGTTATCATTTTCACATCGTTCAGCAATACTTTCTCTTAGTTCTGATGCATCAAAATCAGGTTCTTCTACCACATTTGCTTGACCTGTTTTTGAACAAGCACAAATTAAACAGTCTTGCTGATCATTCGTTTGATTTTCACCAAATACTTCTAATGGAATCACTAAAGATGGAGCGGAGGATGGTTGATAAAGTTTTTTATAATTGACGGTAAAAGATTTTTGATTACATTTGATGATTAACCTATCATTACCAAATAAGCTAACATTTTCTATTGCTTGACATTGATTTGAGGCAAGTAAATAGTAAGCCAATTTAATTACTTTATCATGGGGGAATTGGGATGTATGTTGTTTTTGAAATTTAATAATACTATCACTAATATGGGATTTTAGTTCACTATTGTTCCTATCTAGAATAAGTATAACATATAGTTGGTCATAATATTTACCATATCTGGTTCCATCAACAGGATCTGTATAGATAATGCTATAATCATCATCATTGAGTAAATTAACATAAGGATATTCTGGAACAAAATATTCTTCATAGTTATCTAACCCTCCGCCAAACCAAGGATTAATAAATGAGGAATTACCTTTTTGGGTAGCCAGCGCATAACTTAGTACGCTGTTATCTGGATTTTGGCAGGTTAAAATAATGTACATTTGGTCGTTGGTAACAAAAGAGTGTTTAAATTTATGACAAATTGGTTTGTCATAGTTGGGTTTGTAATAATAAAATTTTTTATCGGTTGTTGCATAGCCTTCAGCGAAATTCTCTCTTAGATTTTGAATCCGTTTTTCATCTGGTGTCCCAGTATCTTGATAGAAAGGTTTTAAAGTATCGCCAAGTAGTTCCTCTTTAAGATTTTTTTTTGCCACAAAATAATTTTGCGTTTTATTTTCTATGATTGAGTTATTTATCGGGATAAAAAAGATAATCGCAAATAACATTGTAATTGTTATATAGTCACCTTTTTTTTTGTTGAATTTGATTAGTAAGTAAGATACACCGACAAGAGAATTAAAAATAAATAAAACGATAATTAGAAACGTTGTTATTTTTTGATCACTAAGTATAAGATTACTATCTTGACCAAGTCTAGAAAAAATAATAAGGCATTCAATTGTGAGTAAAATTGTAACAAAAATTCGCATGTCCTAATTTTTTCAGCTATTGCATATTTCCACATATTATAATGAAGATAATGATATTCACAAAATATAATGGAATAACCGTAAAAATTGTGGTTAAACAAGGCACATTTTCTAAACTAGAAGAAATAGATATTGCAGCAAATTCTGTGGCAACAAGAGTGTTTCATAATATGTTGATTAAAAATGAAAAATTGATGAAAACAATACACGTTTTCAAGTTGAAGGATAGCAAATGACAGCCCAACTTGAACAAAGCAAAGGAATAGAGATTTTTAATGAAAATCTTGTTCATTTTGAAAAAGTAAATGCAACTATCCTCTAAAATAGTACAGCAAAAAGTAGTACATTCGCTTTGGTAAGAATAACACAGTACCAAATCGTCTTTATATTAAAATTATAGTTTAAGCAGAGATTTTCTGAATCTAGTTTACAATCACAACTTCTGCGGTACTATTTGCCCATTTTTTACATTGGTATTGCTTATTATCTTGTAAAAAAGATTCAGGATTTTATACCGTTTCATATCTAACCAAGTCATTAAAAACCACTAGCTTGAAGAACTTGTTTTTTGTGGTTAGCTTTAAACTAAGCAAAACTAGTTGATGAATGTTGATATTAAACGCTTTGGCGATAATTTGTGATACAGCTGTATTCCTGCACCGATAAATTGCTTACCTTGATAAATTCGCACTAAGGTTTCAACTTGCGCAGAGCTTTCAAGTTCGATGCTTCGTCCTAATAATATGTCTTTACCTTGCGCATCACTAAGGATGATTTTTGGGCGTTCTTGCAATGGGCTGTCAATCGGCATTAGTAAATCATCTTTAAGTTCGATATTTTGTAGCTGCTCTAAGGTGACCATGTTTTCAATCGGGTAATTGGATACTTGTAAACGCCTTAAATAAATAACATGTGCCCCACAACCAAGTAATTCACCTAAATCATCAATGAGCGTTCGAATGTAAGTTCCTTTAGAGCAGTGTATTTCTAACGTTAATTCACGATTATTGGCATTAAAATCAATAAATCGATTTTCGTAAACGGTAATAGGTCTTGCTTCACGTTCAATGACAATGCCTTGGCGAGCATATTCGTAAAGTGGTTTTCCTTGATATTTTAGTGCTGAAAACATGGTTGGCACTTGTAAAATATCGCCACGAAAATGCGTTAATGCTTGGTTAATTTGTAATTCAGTCACTTTGACTGGTTTAGTACAAATAATTTGACCATCAGCATCAGATGTATCGGTTCGTTCACCAAGTTTGGCAATCACACGGTAGCGTTTATCTGAATCCAATAAATACTGCGAGAACTTGGTTGCCTCGCCAAAACAAATAGGTAACATGCCTGTCGCTAATGGATCAAGCGCACCTGTGTGCCCCGCTTTTTTAGCGTTAAATAACCATTTTACTTTTTGCAATGCATCATTAGATGTCATGCCTTGTGGTTTGTCTAGTAATAAAACGCCGTGAAGATCACGGCGAGTTTTTTTTATATTCATCATTTATTTTATACACAAATATATAGTTACCTGAAATTTTTGACAAAATCAGGGCTATTTTTAATATTAATCTTTATGACGTTCATTATCCTGTTTGATAACATCTGCTACCAAACTCGACATTTGCATCCCCTTAACTAGCGATTCGTCGTAAAGGAATTTGATTTCGGGAATGATTCGTAAACGCATCGCTTTGCCAATTAAAGTGCGAATATAACCTTTAGCGTCATTAAGTACCGCTAAACCTTGTTCAATCACTTGAGGATCGTCGTCATTTAAAAAAGTGACAAACACTTTAGCATAGGCAAGATCGCGAGAGATATCAACACCTGAAACCGTTACCATACCAAGACGAGGATCTTTAATTTCTCGTTGTAAGATAATTGCAATTTCTTTTTGTAGTTCATGTCCTACTCGAGATGAACGATTAAATGCTTTTGCCATATCTATTTTCCTTAAAAAATGAATAAGCAAGGCCTAAAACCTTGCTTATAACATGTTGCGTAATAATTAGATAGTACGCTTGATTTCGATGGTTTCAAAGACTTCGATCGTATCGCCGACACGAACGTCGTTGTAGTTACGCACACCAATACCACATTCTGTTCCGTTACGCACTTCATTAACGTCATCTTTAAAGCGACGTAATGATTCAAGTTCGCCTTCATAAATAACAACGTTATCACGCAGTACACGAATTGGGTTATGACGTTTAACCACACCTTCAGTGACCATACAGCCAGCAATAGCACCAAATTTAGGTGATTTAAACACATCACGCACTTCAGCAAGACCAATAATTTCTTGTTTATATTCTGGTGCAAGCATACCACTCATTGCTTGTTTAACTTCGTCAATTAAGTCATAAATAACAGAATAGTAACGTAGATCTAAGTTTTCTGATTCGATCACTTTACGCGCAGAGGCATCGGCACGTACGTTGAAACCTAAAATAATCGCATTCGATGCCGCAGCAAGTGATGCGTCTGTTTCAGTGATACCACCTACGCCAGATCCAATAATTTTAACTTTAACTTCGTCAGTAGATAGTTTAAGTAATGAGTCGGAAATCGCCTCAGTAGAACCTTGAACGTCTGCTTTTAAGACAATATTAAGTTCAGAAACATCCCCTTCAGTCATGTTACTAAACATATTTTCAAGTTTCGCTTTTTGTTGACGAGCAAGTTTTACATCACGGAATTTACCTTGTCGGTAAAGGGCAACTTCACGGGCTTTCTTTTCATCACGCACAACAGTAGCTTCGTCACCGGCAGATGGTACGCCAGATAAGCCAAGAATTTCAACCGGTATTGATGGACCTGCTTCAGTCACTTCTTTACCAAGTTCGTTACGCATTGCACGGATACGTCCGTATTCAAATCCACAAAGAACGATGTCACCTTTACGCAAAGTACCTGATTGAACAAGAACAGTTGCTACCGAACCACGACCTTTATCAAGGAATGATTCAATTACCACGCCACTTGCCATACCTGTTTCGTATGCAGTTAATTCAAGAACTTCTGCTTGTAGTAAAATCGCCTCAAGTAGTTGATCAATACCTGTTCCCGCTTTTGCTGAAACATGAACAAACTGAGTATCTCCACCCCAATCTTCTGACATTACACCATATTGTGCAAGCTCACCTTTTACCCGTTCAGGATCGGCTTCTGGTTTATCAATTTTGTTAACAGCAACAACGATTGGTACATTTGCGGCTTTAGCATGCTGAATAGCTTCAATTGTTTGTGGCATCACGCCATCATCGGCAGCAACAACAAGTACCACAATATCAGTAGCTTTAGCACCACGAGCACGCATTGAGGTAAATGCCGCATGCCCTGGAGTATCTAAGAAGGTAATTTCACCGCTTGCAGTTTTAACATGATAAGCACCAATGTGCTGAGTAATACCGCCAGCTTCGCCTGATGCGACTTTGGCTTTACGGATGTAATCAAGTAATGAGGTTTTACCATGGTCTACGTGTCCCATAATAGTAACAACTGGTGCACGAGAAACCTTTTCAGCCCCTGTATCACGGTCGCTCATGAGTGATTCTTCAAGTTCATTCTCACGACGTAATACCACTTTATGCCCCATTTCTTCAGCAACTAATTGCGCAGTTTCTTGATCAATAACTTGATTAATGGTTGCCATTGCCCCCATTTTCATCATGGTTTTGATCACTTCAGAGCCTTTTACTGCCATTTTGTTTGCAAGTTCAGCAACTGTGATCGTTTCACCAATCACAACATCACGATTAACCGCTTGCACTGGTTTGTTAAAGCCTTGTTGTAAGGTACTTTTACCTTTCTTTTTATGACCACTGCGAGTTGCTGCTCGTGCTTCTTCGCGTTCTGCTTTACCTTCTGATAATTTGCTACCTTTTTTCTGTTTATTCTGTTTACCACTGCGACCTCGACCACGTGCGCTTTCAACTTCACGGTCGGTGTCATCTTCAGCTGCTCGGGCATATTTCGATGTTGTTACATGATAATCTTCTTCTTCGGTAGTTTCGCTTTCATCAACATCATTATACTGCTCCGCTAATTTACGTGCTTCTTCAGCCATACGTTTAGCGTCTTCTTCTAATTTTCGACGATTTTCTTCTTCGGCTTTACGTTTAATTTCGTTTGCTTCCGCTTCTAATCGTGCTTTTTCTTCTTGTGCTTTTTTTACTTTTGGATCAGTAGATTGTTCTTGCGCTGCTTTTGCCTTTTCTTCTTGTGCACGCTTTTTAGCTTGTGCTTCTTCGCGTTTTTTTGCCTCTTGTGCGGCTAGTCTTTCTTTTTCCTCCGCTTCTTTTTGGGCTTTTTGCTCAGCTTCAAGGCGAGCCTTTTCTTGCTCTGCGGCAATTTCGGCGGGATCGCGTTTAACGAAAGTTCGTTTTTTACGAACTTCTACTTTAATTTCTTTGCTTTTGCCACCCCCACTCGACACATTCAAGGTTGAGTGCGTTTTACGTTGCAATGTTAACTTTGTTGGGCCTTGCTGAGGTTTTAAGTGAGCAAGCAAAGCTTCTTTTTCCTTTTGTGTCACAGTATCAGATGCAGATTTGTTCATCCCCGCATCGGCAAACTGTTGCAAAAGAGTTTGCACTGGAGTGTTGATCTCTTTAGCCAGTGTTTCGATTGATACTTTGGTCATGTATTACTTTTCCTCAATTATTCATCTGCAAACCAACAAATATTACGTGCAGCCATAATAAAATCGCCAGCTTGTTCTTTTGTTATACCTTCAATATCAGCTAAATCATCAGTACCTTGTTCTGCTAAATCTTCCAAAGTAATGATGTCATGTTGTACTAATTGATAAGCTAACTCTTGTGTCATACCAGGTAGATTTAGTAAATCTTGAGCTGGTTGTTTTTCACCACTATTTGCTAGTGCAAGTGTTGTTAATGCATCTTTTGCTCGACTTCTTAATGCTTCAATCAGATCTTCATCAAGTTCTTCGATTTCAAGCAATTCATCAACCGGTACATAGGCAAGTTCTTCAAGCGAAGTAAAACCTTCTTCAACCAATAATTGAGCAAGGTCTTCCTCAATATCCAAATGTTTTACAAAATTACTGATTGCCGCAAAAGATTCAGCATGATGTTTTTCCTGTAAATCTTCGGTACTCATTACGTTTAATGTCCAACCAGTAAGTTGCGATGCTAAGCGAATATTTTGACCGTTTCGACCAATGGCCTGTGGTAGAGTGTCGACATTAACCGCAACATCCATGGTGTGCTTATCTTCATCAACAACGATCGAAACCACGTCGGCTGGAGCCATAGCATTAATAACGTATTGTGCTGGGTTGTCGTCCCATAAAACAATATCAATACGTTCACCACCGAACTCATTAGATACGGCTTGCACACGTGCACCACGCATTCCTACACAAGCTCCAACAGGATCAATACGGCGGTCGTTACTGCTTACGGCAATTTTAGCACGGGAACCTGGATCTCGAGCCACGCCTTTGATGTCAATCGTTTCTTCACCAATTTCAGGCACTTCAATGCGGAATAATTCTTCCATCATTTCTGGGTTTGAACGGCTAATACAAAGTTGGGCAGGTTTATTATTTTGCTCTACAAGATATAAAATACCACGAACACGATCACCAATACGGAAATTTTCACGCGGTAACATGTCATGACGTGACATCATAGCATCAGCATTGTTGCCTAAATCAAGAATCACACTATCACGATTGGTCTTTTTAACAATACCTGTCACGATATCGCCAATACGATGTCTAAACATGTCAATTACCATGGCACGTTCTGCTTCACGTACTTTTTGTACAATCACTTGTTTAGCCGTTTGCGTGGTGATACGATCAAAAGCAACGGATTCAATTTGTTCTTCAACATAATCACCTAGTTGTACTGATGGGTCTTCGTATTGTGCTGCATCTAGCGTCATTTCTTTCGTTGGTTGCGTAACGTCATTAACAACTAGCCAACGGCGGAATGTGTCATAGTCACCAGTTTTATGATCAATTTTTACGACAACATCAATATCAACAGCATGTTTCTTTTTAGTGGCCGTTGCTAATGCAGTCTCTAGTGCTTCGAAAATTTTGTCGCGCGTAAGCGCTTTTTCGTTTGATACTGCTTCAACAACAGCTAAAATTTCTTTATTCATCCTTTTACATCCGTACTCTATTTAAGGTTAAAATTAGGTACAATGTTTGCTTTTTGTATATTGCTAAAAGCAAACACTTCATCATTATCATCAACAGTTAATGTGATCATTTCACTGTCGATAGACTTAATTCGTCCTTTCCATTTGCGACGGTTAGCAACAGGAATACGCAGACTCACTGTAACTTCTTCGCCGATAAAACGCTGATAATGTTCAAGCGTAAACAAAGGCCTGTCCATTCCTGGCGATGAAACTTCAAGATTGTAAGCATCTTTGATAGGGTCTTCGACATCAAGAACTGCACTGATTTGTCGGCTAACATCAGCACAATCATCAACCGTTATACCATTTTCACTATCGATATAGACTCGTAATACAGGATAACGACCACGAATATATTCAACCCCGACTAATTCAAAACCAAGTGCATTAACTGGCTCTTGGATAATGCCGGTTAATTGTTGTTCTATATTAGCCAAACAAACCTCCACTGCAGAAAATAAAAAAGGGCATAAAGCCCAACATTTTTTTAAACTTACGTTTAAATGATAACACGAAAAAAAACCTCGACATGCGAGGCTTACATTTAAATACTAACTATAATGAAGCCACTTGTTTCGAACTTTCATAAATAAAAAAGGGTAGATTGGTTTATGAATGAAAATTTAAGTGGTTGCGGGGGCTGGATTTGAACCAACGACCTTCGGGTTATGAGCCCGACGAGCTACCAAGCTGCTCCACCCCGCGATAGATGAGTGAGAATTATACGGTATTTTGAATAAAATGCAACTGGAAATCACGGTAGTTTTATTAATATGTTTAAAATCACAAAAAATATTACACATTAATTTTTTCGTGTTTAACATTGTATGGGGGCCTGCTTCCTTAAAATGAAATAATAGCTGAGTTTATATAAGCACAATAATTTTATAAGCACAATAATTTGATTTTCAATGCAACTATTGTGCCTATAACTCATTGCCATAAATTACTTACATAAATTACTTATTAGTTGTCTTTTTCATTGTTTTAACAAAATGGGCTAACTGGCTAAGCATCTGTTCTGAATTATTAAGATTTTGCTCAATAATTTTAACCGTTGCTGAGCCACTGATTGCGCCTACCGCACCTGATTTAATGGCTTGGGCCACTTGTTCAGGATCTGAAATACCAAATCCTTGAATCGCTGGTGGTGCACCAAATTCAGTTAATTTCTTTAATAAATGTGCAAGTGGTTTATTGGCACGATTTTCAGTACCTGTGACTCCTGCTCTTGATACCAAATAGGTATAGCCTTTGCCTTGACTTGCGATATTTTTAATGACTTCATCGTTAGCATTAGGAGGACAAATAAAAATAGGAGCAATATTGTATTTTTCGGCAGAATTTGTAAATTCTGATGAATGTTCAACAGGGACATCAGCAATTAAGACTGAATCAACCCCTGCCTTGGCACATTTGGCATAAAAATTATCAATACCTTTTTTAAAAACTAAATTAGCATAAATCAATAACCCAATTGGAATATCAGCATATTGCGATCTAATCTTGGTTAAGATATCAAAACACTTTTCAACCGTTATTCCACCATTAAATGCACGAATATTGGCATTTTGGATAGTTGGACCATCGGCCATGGGATCTGAAAATGGAATTCCAAGCTCTAACGCATCAGCACCCGATTCGATTAATGTTTGAATAATTTTAAGCGACAATTCTGGTGTTGGATCACCAATAGGAACAAAAGGAACAAAGGCACCTCGTTTTTCAGCTGTTAACTTAGTAAACAGTTTTTGATAACGGTTCATTCCACTTCTCCTTTTGCTTTTAAAATATCATAAACGGTAAAGATATCTTTATCACCACGACCTGATAAATTAACAATTAATAGCTGATCTTTAGTTGGGTTTTCTTTGATCATTTTCATTGCATAGGCTAATGCATGCGATGATTCTAATGCAGGAATAATGCCTTCACTACGTGATAAGGCTTTAAATGCTTCTAACGCTTCTTCATCAGTAATAGAAACATAATCAGCTCGCCCTATGCTATCTAAGTAAGCATGTTGTGGTCCAACCGATGGGAAGTCAAGCCCTGCTGATATTGAATAGGATTCTTCGATTTGTCCTTCGTCGGTTTGCATCATTGGCGATTTCATACCAAAATAAATCCCCAATTTGCCGTGTTTAAGCGATGCGCCATGTTCACCTGATTCAATACCATGCCCTCCAGGCTCAACACCAATTAATCTAACCGATTTATCGTCAATAAAATTAGCAAACATCCCAATAGCATTTGAACCACCACCAACACAAGCAATAACAGCATCAGGCAAGCGTCCTTCTTTTTCAAGAATCTGCTGTTTAGCTTCACGGCTTATCATCTGTTGAAATTCACGCACAATTGTGGGGAAAGGGTGTGGTCCAGCTGCTGTACCAAGCATATAGTGGGCTTTTTCATAACTACCAGACCAATCTCGCAATGCTTCATTACAGGCATCTTTCAAAGTTGCTGATCCCGTTTCAACAGGGATCACTGTTGCCCCCATTAATCGCATTCTAAACACATTTGGGGCTTGGCGTTTAACATCTTTTGCCCCCATATAAATTCGGCATTTTAAACCAAGTAATGCGCAAGCTAAGGCTGATGCAACACCATGTTGACCTGCGCCTGTTTCAGCTATAATTTCGGTTTTTCCCATTCTTTTGGCAAGTAAGGCTTGCCCTAATACTTGATTTGTTTTGTGTGCACCACCATGAACTAAATCCTCTCGTTTTAAATAAAGCTTAGTTTTAGTTCCTGCAGTTAAATTTTTACATAATGTCAGTGCGGTTGGTCTACCAGCATAATTAACTAATAGGTCATTAAACTCTTTTTGGAAGCTTGGGTCATTTATTGCAGAAATGAAGGCATCCTCAAGTTGCTCAAGTACTGGCATTAATATTTGAGGAACATATTGCCCACCAAATTCGCCAAAGTAAGGATTTAATTTAGACATAACCATTCCTTTTTAAATTAAAAAATTAAATTTTTTCAAATACTGCTTGGATCTTCTGTTTATCTTTAACCCCGGGTGAAACTTCAACCCCTGAATTAAGGTCAACACCAATCACATTCGTCGCTAAAGCTGATTTGATATTTTCTGGATTAATGCCTCCAGCTAAAATGACATTATTTAGATCTTGATTATCAAGTAGCGACCAATCAAAGCTTTTCCCTGTACCGCCAGTACCGTGATCAAAGATATAACGAGACACTAATGAATTGGCATGTTCAGGTACAGCACCATCAATACTTAATGCTTGCCAAATTTGACAAGTTTTGGGTAATTCTTGGCGCAATGTTTTGATATAGTTTTCATCTTCATCCCCATGCAATTGCACTGCATATAAAGATAACTGTTTTGCTATTTGGCATACGGTTTCAATATCTTCATTGCGAAAAACCCCAACCCAGTTAAGTGGTGCTGCGGCAATAACTGTTCTTGCTTTAATGGGTTGGATATAACGCGCTGAATTTGTAACAAAAATCAAACCACCATAAACCGCACCGGCTTGATAAGCACTAACCGCATCTTCCGCACGGGTTAAGCCACAGACTTTATTTTCCCCTAACATTACTTTGCGAATTACTAACGTTAAGTTGGCTTCTGACATTAACGCACTGCCAATTAAAAAGCCATGTGCATAATGGCTAAGATCTTTAATTTGATTGTGAGTATAAATTCCTGACTCACTAATAATAATACGATCATTAGGAATCAATTTAGATAAGTTTTTTACGCGATTTAAATCAACGCTAAGATCACGTAAATTACGATTATTAATCCCAATCACTCTAGCCCCAAGATCGATTGCTCGTTCAACTTCGTCTTCGGTGCTGGCTTCAGTCAATATGCCCATATTAAGTTGATGAGCAATATGACTTAAATGACGATACTCATCGTCCGTCAATACTGATAGCATTAAAAGTATTGCGTCAGCTTGATAATAACGTGCCAAGTAGATCTGATATTCGTCAATAATAAAATCTTTACAAAGTATAGGTTGTGTAACTTCATTTCGAACTATGGGTAAAAATTCAAAACTACCTTGAAAATATTTTTCGTCTGTCAGCACCGAAATAGCCGAAGCATAATTTTTATAAACCTTAGCTATACTTGCGGGATTAAAGTCATCTCGAATTAATCCTTTTGATGGTGACGATTTTTTACATTCTAAAATAAAGACAGTTTTAGGTTGATTTAGCGCCTGATAAAAATTGCGATCACTAGGGGATATCGCTGATTTAAAGGTATTAATTGGCTTTACTGCTTGCTGCTCAGTTAACCAAATTTGTTTATCCTCAATGATTTTTTTCAATACTGTTGCCATTTCAACATTTTTTACTAATGCTGCAATTGCCATATTATTCTCCACTCATTATCTTGCTGCTAATTGTTGTAATAGCGTATAAGCTTTACCACTGTGCATCATTTCTATTGCACGCTGCGCATTTTGTTTTAAGTCTTCCTCACCGAACAAACTCATTAACATCGCAACATTAACCGCAATAGCTGCCTGATGAGCTGGTTTACCATGACCTTGTAAAATGGCAATCAACATATCACGATTCTGCTCTGGTGTCCCGCCTTCAATATCTTTTAAGGTAAATGTTGGTAAACCAAAATCATCAGGAGTAATTGAGAAGTAATGGATTTCGCCATTTTTAACTTCGGCAACTTGAGTTTCACCATGAATAGCAACTTCGTCCATTCCTGCACCATGCACCACATAAGCATGGGTATAGTTCAACATTTTTAACGTTTCAGCAATTGGTTTAATTAAATCAGGATGATACACGCCTAATAAAATACGTTTAGGACGAGATGGGTTTATTAATGGTCCTAGTACATTAAAAATGGTACGCGTTTTTAACTGTTGGCGAATTGGTGCTGCATGACGGAATCCTGAATGATATTGCTGCGCAAATAAAAAACATACTCCAAGTTCGTCTAATGCTTGACGAGATGCTTGAGCTGGCATATTCAATTTAATACCTAAAGCAGATAATACATCCGAAGATCCCGATTTACTTGATACCCCACGATTACCATGTTTTGCCACTTTATAGCCCAATGCTGCTGCTACAAAAGCACTCGCTGTTGAGATATTAATACTATTGGTACCATCGCCACCTGTCCCTACAATATCAGTAAAATCATAATCGGGAATATCAAAAGCATCAGCATTTTCAAGTAAGGCTTGAGCGGCACCTGCAATTTCATCAGGTTTTTCACCGCGAACTTTCATACTAATCACTGCGGTAGCCAAGACGGTGGGTTCAATCTTACCTTGAATAATTAAATTAAAAAGGATTTTACTCTCATCTTGAGTGAGCACTTGCCCCAAATATAATTTATTTAAAATGGATTGAACATTGTATTCTTGTTTATCGACAATGGCTTCTTGTTTTGGTTTTTCTTCTTTTTGAGGTGGCGTAAGTGCCCACTCTATCGTTTGCTCTAATAATTTTACGCCTTGAATAGTTAAAATCGATTCTGGATGGAATTGAAAACCACAAATGCGATCTTCATCATTACGCACCGCCATAACAACATTATTACAAAGTGCATTGATAGTAAGTGTTTTGGGAATATTCTCCCCTTTTAAAGAATGATAACGTGCAACAGGTAACGGATTTGGTAACCCTTTAAACATGGCTTGCTCGTCATGCTCAATCAGCGATGCCTTGCCATGTAAAATATCACCAGCAGGTACAATACTACCACCATAAGACTCCACAATAGCTTGATGACCAAGACAAATACCAATGATAGGCAATTTACCTTTTAAACGTTTTAACAGCTCTGGCATACATCCTGCATCACTTGGTGCTCCTGGACCTGGTGATAACATTAAAATAGGGTTTTGCATTTGCGATAATTTTTCAATAATCACATCAGCCGGAATAGTATTTCGATAAATCGTCACACAATGCTTACTATTACGTAATTGATCGACCAAGTTATAAGTAAAAGAATCAATATTATCAATAAATAAGATATTAGCCATTAGAATACACCTTCTACATTATGCGCTGCCATGATAGCTCGAATAACTGCTCGTGCTTTATTTCGTGATTCATCTGATTCAGATTGCGGTTCCGAATCTAAAACAACACCACTACCAGCTTGTACTGTCGCTATGCCATCTTCTACATAGGCACTACGAATCACAATACAGGTATCAAGATCGCCATTAGCAGTAAAATAGCCTACTGCACCACCATAACTACCACGTTTTACTTTTTCAGACTCAGCAATTAATTGCATGGCTCTAATTTTAGGTGCCCCAGTTAAAGTTCCCATATTCATGGTTGCTTGATAGGCATGAAGGGCATCTAAATCATCACGCAGTTGCCCAACAACTCTTGAAACTAAATGCATCACAAAAGAGTAACGATCGACTTTTAACAAATCTTTGGTGTAACGAGTACCGGGTTTACAAATACGCGCTAAATCGTTGCGCGCTAAATCGACTAACATTAAGTGTTCTGCCAGTTCTTTCTTATCGGTACGCATTTCGAGTTCTAATCGACTATCTAAATCATAATCAATATCGCCATTAGCAGTTAGACCTCGTGGACGTGTTCCTGCAATGGGATATATCTCAATCTGATTTGTTGCTTTAGTATATTTAAGTGCACTTTCAGGCGAGGCGCCAAATAACACAAAATCACTATCTTGCATATAAAACATGTAAGGGCTTGGATTATTGGTTTTTAATACCTGATAAGCCGATAACGGTTGTGGACAAGGTAAACTAAAACGCCGCGAAGGCACAGCTTGAAATATTTCTCCCTGCTCAATTGCATCTTGCATTTTTTTAATAACTGTATTGAAATCATCATCACTTTTATTACATGTCACATCGATATTAGCAAGGGACTGAGTATGAATGGTTTTCATTGGGCTATTTAATGTTACTTGTAAATTAGCTAACCGTTGTGTTAAACGCTCAGTTTCTTTTGAATCAGAAGTAAAAACCGTCGTTTTTAAAATGGATTTATGATCTTTGTGATTAATTTCTAGTAATGTTTCAGCTAAATAAAAACAGAAATCTTGACAACGCTGCTCATTAGGTAACTTAGGTAAGTTTTCAAATCCAGCGACAAGATCATAACCAAATAATCCCCCGACAAAAATCGCATCAGAGCTTGCTGTCAAAGGTAGATTTACTACAGTTAACAGCATTCTTAATGCATCAAAGACAGATAGCGATTTTAAACGTGAATCTTCGTCTTGCAAATTATCAATAGTCGGAAAAACTAACGTTAACTTTTGCTCATTTACTCGTTGCTCCACAACATTATTCGCAAAAGCCTGTTGTAATAACGGTAACAGCTTTTCACCATTAGAGGTTAACGCATGGAAAGTGACTTCATTGTTGATTGCCGTAATACGCACTGCACTATCAACAATCATTACACTTTTAATCCCTTGCTTATTATCAATTTCGGCTGATTCAAGCAACAATGTTGCCGGTTTACTATTACATAACTGATAAAACACTTGGGTTGGATCTTGATAATAACCGATGGTTTGGGTTATTTGTGTTAATGTCGGCTTATTCATTGTTGACTCTCTACTGTTTAAATTTTTATTTAGACTGATTCGTTTAACATCCAAAAACTAAAAAACCCGCATAAAACGGGTTTCGTAAAATAAGATAATCTCATTACATCACCCACAAAAAGTCATACGCCACCAACCAAAGCGAGTGAATTGACGAGTAATAAGATGTAAATATTGTGCTTTCATAATTTTTATCGATTAAAAATAAATTTTGTACTATTAAACTAGTTCAGTGATGCAATGTCAAGTGAATATTTTGTGCACAGCAATAAAATTGCTATGGGTGAGTGATTGTGATTTTTTATAAAGGACACAACAAAAATGTATGCGTCCTTTTACCAAAATTAACGCAATGGCATTTCCGATTGCACAACTTTAATGTGCTTAAGTTTTGATTCTGATTTCGGCCTCCTAACATGGTTTGTGATCCATAATTTATGATAAGGTTGGCACTGTGGTCCTAAATAGATCTTATCAAGATAACCTTCTACTTTTTGACCATAATTCACAAACAAACTATTGGCATAATCATAATTAGCTGGTGCTTGAATTTTTTTATCAGCAATATGGGTAATATAAATCATTCGGCATTCATCTTCGTCTTCAAACGCCGCATGTTTAATTAAGCAAGAAATGGGCATTATTGCTAAATTGATTAATTGATCGAGATTGCTAAGTGCTTTTAACTCCTCTTTTGCTTTTAAAGCTGTAATGATTTTCCTTATCTTATTTAAATTAACTCGAATTTTTGCTATTTTACCTTCTTCACCCAATGAATCTATATAATTATTCCATTGATCCTCAATCGTCTCAGGTGGACTACCTTGGTGTTCCAAGTAAAAAGAAAATTTATTACGTTTTGCAATACTAATATATTTACTATTAGGATCAAAATAGAGACAACGGAATAATGGTAAAAGCTCTAAAGAACATATATTGTTAGAGTCTCCATCATCTTTATCTTTATTCTCTTCAGAATCGCTTTTGGTTACTTTCACTTTTGTATCATAACTTAAAAGAGCAACACTATCAGGATTGATGCTACTTTCAACTTTCTTGCCAAAAAAAAATTGATTAAACACCAGACTAACACCTGAACCAATAATATTGTTTTCATTGCCATATAAACGAAATTGATTTAAACAGTTATGGTTAAAGGTAAAACTGGTTAAAAAACTTTTTATTTCACTATTGGGATCGTTGTTCATACCTAACCAATTGCTGAGTAGTTGGTTTTCGGTTGGATCATTCATAAAATCGACAACATTTAAACGAACATGACTATCATTTTTTAAAAGCTCAAATAACACGCTAGGATTGGTATAGTGTGCAACCCGTCGTTCAAATTGTTGTCCTTGTTCGCTTTCTGACTCGTCTAATTTAAAAGTAACAAGCAATTCCTTTTGAATTTTCTCAGTTAATTTTCTTATTTGACAAATAGGCTTGATAACTAAATTATCTCGTTCCTCTTTAGTTTTAAATAAATCGTTTTCTTCAATATTAGATACGGCTAACATAATTTGTGCAACAATATATGCTTTAAAAATATCCAGATTTAAATAAATTGTTCTATTAGAATAATTTACTAGTTGGTAATAATTTTTTGATTTTTCATAATATTTTTCCTTTTGGTTAAAATAAAAATATTCACCTAAACAATAATTTGCATAACTAGAAATTAATGGCACTCCACTATCACGAGCTTGTGAAAAAAACTGAACGGCTAGTTCTGGATCATTTTTATCATCTTGGTAAATAAAACCTAAATTCAATTGAGCTAGAGCATAGACTTCAGCATTATCCTCTTTTTTAACCCTGTTATAATATTCTTTTGCCTCTGCTATATTTTTTTTATCTTCATTAAAATAGTAAATCCTACCTAAATTAAATTGCGCTAGAGCATAGGCTTTGGCATTATCCTCTCTTTCAACCTTGTTATAATATAATTCTGCCTGCTTTATATCTTCTTTATCATATTCATAAATTGTACCTAAAAAGAATTGCGCACTAGCATAGGCTTTGGCATTATCCTCTCTTTCAACCTTGTTATAATATAATTCTGCCTCTGCTATATTTTTTTTATCTTCATTAAAATGGTAAATCCTACCTAAATTAAATTGCGCTTTAGCATAGACTCGGGCATTATCCTCTTTTTTAACACTGTTATAATATTCTTTTGCCTCTGCTATATTTTTTTTATCTTCATTAAAATGGTAAATCCTACCTAAATTAAATTGCGCTAGAGCATAGGCTTTGGCATTATCCTCTCTTTCAACCTTTTTATAATATAATTCTGCCTCTGCTATATTTTTTTTATCTTCATTAAAATGGTAAATCCTACCTAAATTCAATTGCGCTAGAGCATAGGCTTCGGCATTATCCTCTCTTTCAACCTTGTTATAATATAATTCTGCCTGCTTTATATCTTCTTTATCATATTCATAAATTGTACCTAAATTCAATTGCGCACTAGCATAGGCTTTGGCATTATCCTCTCTTTCAACCTTTTTATAATATAATTCTGCCTGCTTTAT
>NZ_WTEW01000154.1:0-254 GCF_009795865.1 Gilliamella sp. Pas-s27 | reverse complement strand
AAAGGCACGTAAAATGTGGGCACAGCAACGACAACAAAATTATTTAGTTACTATTGCTATGAGTTGTGCCATTGTTGGCTTAAGCTGTAATAGTCTTTACTTAATCTGACATTCAAGTTATTTTATAACACAAAAAGGAGAGTCAGAAATGAATCAAACAGCCAAAATTATTAAACCTAAATTAGGACTTTTAGAATTAGCTAAGCAACTCGGTAACGTTCAACAAGCTTGCAAAGTCATGGGATACAGTCGAG